>JABSRS010000273.1 GCA_013214885.1 Gammaproteobacteria bacterium | reverse complement strand
GTAAGGCATATTTCATTTGAGATTTTTTATTATTTGCAGTTACGGCTGTTTGATATTGTTGATAAGAATCTTTAAATTGTACTTTGATGCTGGTGGTCTCTTGCGCAAGCAAACTAAATGGCAATAAAAATACCATGGCTAAACTAAGCTTATTAAGTTTCATAAACATTCCTTGAATTTATGTATTTGGATCAAAACGAGTTATTAATACTACAACAGTATCTTTTAATCAATGCTTAAAGTGATACGGCGCCGTGGCGCGGTATCGTTAATATTTTTCCTTTACGATCAATATCGTGGTCTTTTACTAACTATCAGTTTAGACTGATATTTAGCCAATCTGTTGAGGGGGAAATGTGAGCAAAGTTATTTTAAGTGTGAGTCGCTTAGTTAAAAAATATCCTGAAGTACTGGCGGTTAATGGTTTATCGTTTGATGTTTATGAGGGCGAGTGCTTTGGTTTGCTTGGTCCCAATGGTGCTGGTAAATCGACTACTATTGAGATCCTTGAAAATGTAATCAATGCCGATTCTGGTGAGGTGTTATATCAAGGTTTGCCGCGTGATAAAAATTTCGCTCAGCAAATAGGGATCCAATTTCAAAATACCGCATTACAAGATTTTTTAACCGTTTCTGACACCCTCAGACTCTTTCGATCCCTGTATGATAATCCAGTACCACTGTCTCAACTAATTGAAAGCTGCGCTCTTGAAGGGTTGTTACACCGAGATAATCGCAAGTTATCGGGTGGACAGCGTCAACGTTTGTTACTTGCTTTAGCACTAATTAATGATCCCAAGGTGTTGTTTCTTGACGAGCCGACTACTGGACTCGATCCGCAGGCGCGCCGAAATTTTTGGCAATTGATTGAGCGACAAAAATCTCACGGCAAAACCATCATACTAACCACTCATTACATGGACGAAGCCGAGGTGCTGTGCGATCGCATTGCAATTGTTGACCGTGGCAAAATTATTGCGCTAGGCGCGCCATCTCAATTACTGCGCCAACACCTTCCTGGCATGATTGTCCGATTGCCAAAGACGGCGATTGGGGATCCTGAATTTTTAAATTTTAAGATTAATTTCACCCAGTTTTTCATTGAGATAATAACTGAGAATGTTGAAGCAGTGGTCGCCCAATTACTGGCCCATAAGATTCCGATTAATGACTTAACAATTAAGGCACCGACCTTGGAAGATTTGTTTATTAAGCTAACTGGGCATGCGTTAAGGGAGTAATGATTATGATCAAAAGAATATTGGCCTTATGGCATGCCAGAAATTTAGAATTTGTTCGAGATCGAGCATCGTTATCATGGAATTTAATTTTTCCATTGTTGTTGGTGGTTGGTTTTTCCTTTGCTTTTGGTAATGCCAATCAGGCTCAGTATAAGGTGGGTATTACTAATGCCGATGTTGAGGCCCCTTGGCTAAGTAAGTTTCAGCATACTAATTATATCGAATTTATCCGCTATGACGACCAAACCATCGCACTGACTAAGCTGCGTCAACATCAGTTAGATTTGGTGATTACCCAGTCGGAGCCGCAATATTGGTTAAATAAGTTATCTGCCAAAGGCTACTTGTTGGAAAAAATATTGCATGCACAGGTTGATGTTCCTTTAAAGCTGCAGCAGGTAAGTGGTGAGTCAATCCGCTATGTTGACTGGGTACTACCTGGGATCTTGGGGATGAATATGATGTTTAGTGGTTTATTTGGTATTGGTTATGTCATTGTAAGGTATAGAAAAAATGGTGTATTAAAACGATTGAAAGCGACGCCACTTAGTGCCAGTGAATTTATTGTTTCGCAAATACTCTCTCGGATGTTTATCCAGTTGATCACCTCAATGTTTATTGCTTTTAGTTGTATTTATTTTTTAGATTTGAAAATGAATGGCTCTTTTTTGCTGTTATTTTTGATGATGTTGTGCGGCAGTCTGGCGTTAATATCGGTGGGGCTGATGATGGCGAGTCGTTGTCAAAGTGAGGAATTTGCCGGGGCACTACTCAATATGGCATCGTGGCCAATGATGTTTTTATCGGGGGTGTGGTTTTCTCTCGATAGTGCCCACCCTTTACTGCAGCAGGTCGCTAATTTGTTACCGTTAACTCATTTGGTCGCTGGCATGAGAAGTATTATGCTCGACGGTGCTGATTTAACCCAATTGTTGCCTAATATTGGTGCTTTACTGGCCATTGCTTTAGTATGTATCACCATTAGTGCCTCACGTTTTAGTTGGGGCGAAAATTAATAAAAACAAGGGAATACCATGCCTTTTTATAAGTCTTTTCACGTGTCTTTTTCTAAATTAACCGCAGCAATTTGTATTGGAGTTGTGGCTCTATGTCAGCCAGTTTTTGCTCATGGCGATGATCAAAAAAATACCAAAATGGATCATTCGAAGATGAAGCATGACAAGATGGATCATTCGAAGATGAAGCATGACAAGATGGATCATTCGAAGATGAAGCATGACAAGATGGATCATTCGAAAATGGCTAAGGGAACTGGTATTCAAATCCACATGGCATGGAGCGGTGCATTACCTCCAGTTGCTAAAAATGGCGCGGCTTATCTGATGATCCACAATTATTCTAAAGTGGATGATAAAATTGTTGGCGCCATAACACCGATTGCCAAGCAGGTTATGTTTCATAGCAATGAGACTCGTGATGGTGCGACCATCATGGTTCACCATAACACTATCGATTTAAAAATTGGCAAAGCTATCACGTTTAAGCCAGGCCAACAGCATATCATGTTGATGGGACTGACTAAGCCTTTGGTTACTGGTGATACTTATCCGTTGACGTTGATGTTTGCCCATTCGGATCCAATTACGGTCGATGTTAAAGTAAAACCACTGTACCAATAATTCAGCAACCCCTGAGATAAAGTGTTAAACTAGCGTCGATTTTTTATTGAGAAATAACCGAGATAATATCGTGCAAGATAGTGCTTTTTATCAGCAGCTCGCTGACAAAATAAAGCAGTGGGGCAAAGAGTTAGGCTTTAGTGATATCGGTATTTGTGATACTGATCTCTCTAGTCACGAAGCTGCGTTTGAGCAATGGTTAGCCAAGGGCTACCATGGCTCGATGGATTACATGGCTCGCCACGGCACTATGCGCTATCGCTCGGATGAACTTTTACCTGGTACTTTAAGAGTGATTAGTGTCAGGCTTGATTATCTGCCGCCACAAGCATTAATCGTTTCAACCATGAAAAACCCGACCAATGGTTATATTAGCCGTTACGCCCTTGGTCGTGACTATCATAAAATGATGCGCAGTCGGCTTAAAAAATTACAACAAAAAATTGCCACCGAAGTTGATGGCCTAATCGCACGCCCATTTGTCGACTCGGCCCCTGTGATGGAAAGACCGCTGGCCGCTAAAGCTGGTTTAGGATGGGTTGGTAAACATTCGCTAATCTTAAATCAACAAGCAGGGTCGTTCTTTTTTCTGGGTGAATTATTGGTCAATGTGCCGTTACCCGTTGCAACGCCAGTTGAAGAAAAATGTGGTAGTTGCGTCGCTTGCATTAAGATCTGTCCAACAGGGGCTATTGTTGAACCTTATGTGGTTGATGGCCGGCGTTGTATTTCGTATCTGACGATCGAGAAGTTTGGTGAAATTCCAGTCGAGTTTCGTAAAGCCATTGGTAATAGAATTTATGGTTGTGATGATTGCCAATTAATTTGTCCTTGGAATAAATACGCAAGATCTAGTAGTGAAGATGATTTTAAACCGCGCAAAGATCTCCACTCACCTCAGCTGTTAGAGTTGTTTAGTTGGAGTGAAGAGTACTTTTTGAAATATACTGAAGGTTCGTCAATTCGGCGGATTGGCCATGAGCGCTGGCTAAGAAACATTGCGGTTGCTCTAGGTAATGCCCCTCATGATCTATTAATTATTAAAGCATTAACCGACAAAAAGACCACGGCTAGCGATTTAGTTAATGAGCACATCGATTGGGCTATTGCCCAGCAGATGGAAAAAAATGCTAAGGTAAGTCGTAAGACTTTGCGTTTACTCAACTCGGTTGAGCGCGGCATGCCTCAACACAGTTAGGGATCTATGTGTTCAATGATAATTCATCAACAAGCCTTGCCAATGGTCATGGGTATCCAATGCGTTTGATACTTTTCATGTTATTAAGCCTCACCCCAGCTTGGCTGATGGCTAAGGAACCAGCGATTCGCCCTGCGGTTATTTATGATCGCCCTAGTAAGTTTGATCAATCATTTAGTCAAGCCGCTTACATTAACGGGGTGTTGAAGTTACGCAAAGACGGTATCGATGTCCGTGAATTTGAGCCAGCACGTGGCGCTCAAATTGAACAAGCGATATTAAAATTAGCGCGGCGCGGTGCTCAACCGATTGTCGGAGTCGGTTATGCAACCGCTCCAGCGATAGCGAAAGTGGCTAAGCTGTTTCCTAATCAGGCTTTTGTCATTATCGATAGTGTGGTTAACCTACCTAATGTCCAGTCAATTACTTTTCATGAAGAACAAGGGGCCTTTCTAGCGGGGGCCTTGGCAGCATTATCGTCGAAAACTAACACCATCGGTTTTATTGGTGGGATGGATATCGGCCTGATTGCCAAATTTAGTTGCGGCTATACCCAAGGAGCTCGCTATATTGATCCTGATATTGTGGTGTTGAAAAATTATATTGGTTCAACCCTCAATGCTTGGAATGACCCGACGAAGGCAATTGAACTGGCTAAGAGTCAAATTGAGCGATCGGCCGATGTCTTATTTTCTGCCGCTGGTGGCTCTGGTCATGGGGTTTATTTAGCAGCCCACGAAGCGAACATTTTAGCGATAGGGGTTGACTCAAACCAACATCATTTGCAACCACAAAACATGTTGACCTCGATGGTTAAAAAAGTTGGCGAGGCACTCTATCAAAGCATCACCGACTTTAATCAAGGACGTTGGAAGCCAGGTCATATTAGCTATGACTTGAGTAATGACGGGGTTGAATTGGTGCGGGATTCTGCCAATCA
>JABSRS010000272.1 GCA_013214885.1 Gammaproteobacteria bacterium | reverse complement strand
ACACCGCCAATACTATCTGATTCGATTAGTGACCCAACATTAAGAGTTAATGCGCCAGTAGTATTCACCCGAGTTAATTTCAAAATCCCCTTGGCTTTAATTGCATCATAAACAAACACGTTTCGACTTGGACCATGGAGTGTTATTAACGCCTCACGCCTTGCCGTCATAATAAACATGTCTGGCATGAGGCTTTTTGAAATCCAATCTAATAAGGCAACAACAGGCTTAGTGATTAGTGCCTCAACGGTGCGCCAAAACGGGCTAAACGGGCTGTTGTTTTCAACCGTTATTTGTTGCTGCGCTAATTCTTTATCCCACTGCTGCTTTGCAACGTCGTTATCAACGGGTAATCCAGCGTCGCTCATCATCTTTTTAAAATTTGGTATCATGTTATGCTCCCGCCAGTTTCACTTTGCCGTACTGCCTTGTTTCAGCTTCAATTGATAAGGTGCGATCAGTGTTGTAGTTCACTAAAATAGTACCTGGTTTCAGTCGATTATCTTTTTCCACTTCCAGCTCCAGCTCAGTCAATATTTGGGCAATGCCATTGACGTTGCGCAACTTGACCAACTTAATCAAGATGCCGCTTTCAATAATTCGGTGTTTAACATCTTGAGCAATAACGTTTGCCGCTTGTAGCGTGTCTGCGCTTAGTGACTGGTTAAAAACAAAATCACCGTCAACAATATTTAAATCAATATGGTAAAAAGACATTAACCGGCTAGCTCCATCAGTTGTTCAAAATCATCGCTTATGTTGTCACTTTTCATTGTCAGGTTATCGATGTAAACGCGCTTGCTGTTATCAGTTGATGCGCTCGAATTGCTATTGCTGCTGTTATTGTTTTGCGCAAAGTAATTGGTTTTGCTGACCCGTTGCGTATTGGTCGTGGCAAGGGCTTGATTGCTCTGTTTGTATTGCTCAATTTTTTCACTGCTTTGGGCAGTGTTTTGGGCAGTGTTTTGGGCAATGTTTAGCACTGATGATTGCTGTGCTGACATATCATTAAACGCTACCAAGTTAGCCGCACCAATTTGTGCTGCATTGGGCGTGTAAACATTTGCTGGTAAACCAACGTTTGAAATGGCAAGTGCTTGGTTAATTTTCTTGTGTTGCTCAATCTTTTCGCTACTCGATACGATGTTTAACACTGATGGTTGCTGCGCTGCCCCATCATTAAACGTTACCAAGTTAGCCGCATCAATTGGTGATGCATTTGGGGTGTAAACATTGGCTGGTATGCCAGTGGTGATATCAGCATTTAATGCCTCAATAGCAGCTGGTTGTTTTACTGATGTTTCTAGTTCAACTTTTTTACCGTCCATTAAACCCAATGCTTCAAGCACCCAAGTTACGCCATCAATGAACAGGCTAAACTTTTCGGATATCCAATCAAATACCCCCCCTAATGCCTTACCCCAAGCAGTATCTTGAAAGGCTGAAACTATTTCATCCCAGTAATAAACTAAGGCGGCAATCCCTGAGATTAATCCAACAACGCCAGCGATCACTAGCCCAATTGGGTTAGCGGTTAACGCGGCATTAAATAACCACGTTGCACCTTCGGCGGCTAACATTGCGCCCTTATAAATTGCCATCATCGCAAGATAAGCACCTGTTGTTGCAATCAAGCCTAAGAACCCAACGACACGCAACGCGAATAATGATGCTTGCCAAACTTTGGTAATAATAGTCATGGCACTGGTTGCTGCACCAACACTAATTAAGGCAAAACGATAAATACCCATCACTAAATTTACCGCGCTTACCGCGACCATTAGCGCAGTAATGCCAACCGCAGCCGCTGCAACAACACCTGTTAGCATTGGGAATTCTTGAGTTAACCAAAGTACACCGCCTAACATCGATGCCAGCATTTCAACAACAGGCTCAATAATCGGCAATACTGCTTGCCCTAATGCGGTAGCTGCTGCATTAAAACCACCGCTTAACCGTTGCCATGCGCTTGTTTGAGCGTTTGCCATATCAATAGCGGTTTGCATACCTGATTGCTTGTTTAGCTCGGCAATGTTGCCAGTTAGTTGATCAACCTGTGGTAACAATGATTTGATTAATCCAACTGCCTCTTCACTGCCAAAGGCTTTTTTCAATGCGTCTGATTTAGCAACGGTATCAATTGCGCCAAACTTGCCTTGAATTACTTGAAGTACATCAGCCATTGGTAACAACTTGCCTTGGGTGTCGGTTAATTGAACCCCTAATGCTTGCTGTGCTTTACCAACACCAGATAAGAATGCTTTATATTTTGTTGCAGCCTCAGAACCAGACATGGTTGCTTGTAATTGCCCAAGCACTGCCATCGATTCAGCCATTTCAATACCATGACTTTGCGCACCTGCGCCCAAGTTGCTAAAGGCACTAGCCATTTCGCTACCATTGGTTTTAAACATGCGAACAGCGGTGGCGGTTTGACCTGCTAGTTGTTCAACCCACGCATTTTTTCCCATGTCTTTAGCACTGTTTTGGTAAATGCCATACATGGTGCCCATATAATCGGTGGCGGTTGATGCGTCTGATTTTGTTCCTTTGGCCATAATTGCCGATGCTCGAGTAAAGGCACTAAGTTCTTCACCGGTTAGACCAGAAATTGATGATTGAATATCATAAGACGAGCTAATAACATCAGCCGCATTGCCGCCATATTGCGCGGCAAAGTTGAGCGATGTTTGATTGAGTTGTTGCAATGAACTTTCAGCGACACCAAGCGAACTTACTTCACCTAACGCCTCATTTGCGGCAATCGCAGGGTTAAGCGAACCAACCAGCATCATGGCTCCGCCAGCCGCGCCCATCATGCCGCGCATCATTTGATCTTGAGCAGATGCAGTTTGTGAGCTTAGCTGTTGCATTTTACCCATGATTTTATTCACGGGACCAGTGACCTTATCGACCACCCCGATTGAATACATGAGTTTTTCAAGTTTACTAAGCATACTGCTCTACTCGCTGTTATTTAGTACACGACAAATGCCATTATTGACGGCAATTTGTAGTTGCTCTCGATTGTCGTTTTCAATAAACAATGCTTGAGCTAATGATTCATCGGTTACCGACAATGTCGGCAACCATTTCACATGGTAAGCGAACAATTGATCTACTCGGCTTCTGCCGATGTCTTTTGCTCGCTGTTCGATTTTTTTACTGTGATATTAAACTCTGGCTGGTATTCATCAACAACAGCAGAAACGATGTACATTGCCGCACCTGGTTGTTGCAAAATATTTTTCAATGTTTTCTTGTCGCTATCATCAACAACATTCATTAAAAAGTTAGTTGCTGGCTGAATCTTGTTCACCATGGTCGATGAGTTTTGAAACTTGTTATAAGCCGCCACATTAACGTTGAACTTAATTTCAACACCGTTCACATCAAGTTCTATTTTTTGTTCAAAAGCCATTATGTTCTCTCTCCGCTTTGTAATTGTTCTTGCGTTAACAAGGTGTAGGTAAATGTATTACCCCATTGCTGTGCCGACTCTAGGCACAGGTTTAAAAATTCTTCAAAGTTGGCAGGGTTTGCAAACACCTGGCAACCAGCACTCCAGCGATCAACTTGTTTTGATTCATGATTAGCACTTGCACGGTGGCAGTTAATGCCAAAATATCCCGTTTGGGTGACGTCCATGTCTAATTCATCATCCAAGTCTTTATCTCGATGAACTGTCACTGGCATGTTTTGCACCAAGGCAGGATATTTTCCTTGGTGATAACCAAACGTCCATAAACTGCGATGCTGCATCGCTGCAATAATTGCCGTGCCATCAATATTCAATGGCTCTTTACGATAATAAGTACCTGGATCGGTTGTGCATTTGAATTGCAACAATTGCCAATTACCGTTCACTTGAAAAAGCGCACACATCACATCGTTAAAAGTGTTTGCTCTGGTGTTCTTGTTTCGAACACCGATCAAGTTGAGATTCAACTCACCCTCAAACACGCGATATTTGCATTGATTCATTGCGGCTAATAAAAGTTCTACGGTAATTTTCATGATTACAAGTCTCGCGTTTCTTCGGCTGTTAGGTATGGAACACCGTTGATTTTCACAAAATCAGTTGATGTAACAATGCCTTTGATAGTGGTGGTATCTTCTTCGCCACCCTCGGCTTTGATGTTTAAAATATCGTCAAGCGATGGCAACACGCCAAAGGCTTCAATATTTTTAGCACCCGCTGACACCTCTGCTGTAAACGAGATATCAAACGGTTCGATGCCTTTCCAACTCCCGGCCGCTTTTGCTTGCTCTTGCAACAACAAAAAGTTTTCATGATCAAGTTTCAAGGTGACTTCTGCGTCAACAGGACCATCTATATAGCCCTTGGTGATACCACGAACTTTTTTAGGTTTACGACCATCGGTGATTTTTACTGATGCCTCGATGACATGAACCATTGTGTCACCAACAAAGACATCAAAGTCCTTACCGCCTAATGCTTTACCTGACATAATTTATTCCTTATTCCGCTTTATCTAGCATGATGCCGATTAAAATTTCACTTGGTGAATCAATAGGCTGAACCTTAATCATCACTCGTAATTGACGCGCATTCATAAAGGTTAAGCTGATTGAATCGTCTTTAGGTTCATGAATTTCACCAGGGAACTTATCAGCACCAATGTTGATACTTTTCGCCATTTCGCGCATTGGCTTGCCCATCACTCGCTTACCATAAGCAATGCCAGATGGTGAGTTATTTAATCGACGGTTCTTAACTTGATAAATCGCAATGATACGAACTCGACGCGCAACCTTGTCAACGATTCGACCTGATTCAATAGTTTGATAATCGCCACCCTCGGCATCAAGCATGTTGACGTCACCAAAATAAGTGCCGTCAAAATCTGGGTAAAACTGAACACAACTAAATCGAATCGCATCTAATGCAGCAGTAACCGCACTGGTTAGTGGTGCGCCATCGTTATCAACAGGTAATGGCAATAGTGATAATGCGCCCGTTTGAACGCGCATTGGACTATCTGCAATAGTGACGCTGCGCTTACATAACCGACCAGCAACACCGCCAAGT
>JABSRS010000271.1 GCA_013214885.1 Gammaproteobacteria bacterium | reverse complement strand
AGGAGAACGCACCAATAGTTCGCCTTGTCCGAGCACAGTCTGTAAGAAGATTTCTATATTACTGCGGATTAATTTAATCCGCTCTTCAGCAGTCATTTCGGGGAAACACTGTGAAAGATTAATATCGACGATTCGGCGCGGTTTTTTCGAATACTTTAAGACTAAACCTGTTAATGAACGCGCAAAAGCATCACGCGGGCGCACAGGTACAAATGCAAAAATCAACAGCATTAACACCCCTAGCCAATTACCCCAATACTTAGGGGCCAGCCATGAAAATTGAAACTTTGGGTTATATAAATGTTTTTTATCTCTAACAGTCATTTCTAGCCTTCATCCTTTTGGGTCTAAAATAGTTTTTATTATTATAAAATTCAGCATCATTGTTTGCTGCCCACCAATGCGGAACTCCTAGTATTGGTAGCGGGTATAACTGGCTGTTATCGACCATTAACCTAGTTAAGTTGTCGGCCAAATAACCATCCAAATAGCGATATTGGGCTAATTTTTCCAGCTTAAAAAAATCAATATCGACTTTAACGTACAACGCCTTGGCGGTAAACCCGATGTAAGGATCTAGGGCTTTTTCGTAGTTAGCATGACCGATAATAAAACCATCTATCGATTGGCCCCACGCAGTGCGGTTTTCAACAAATGCTTGCTGCCATTGCTGGTCAGTCAATTGCTGTTTTAGTTGCTCATCACAATAAGCAATAATCACTCCGCATTCATCAAACAGGGTCAGGGCATCACGGCGTTTAGTACGACCTTCAAGGCCGTCACTCACGATATCGAGGTAATGTAGTCGATTTATCTGTTGTTTTGTGCGCGGAAAAAGCATATAAATAATGGCATTAAAGAAATCATGCCAATTGCCAGGGCGAGTGGGAACTTGAGCCTCAAGATATATACGTTGTTCATAGTACAAACCATCACTAAGTAATTGATCGGTTTGTTCAACAAGCACTAATTGTTTACCTAATTCATTAACGACTTCATTGGTTAATAATTGATTAAGTTGTTCACATTGAGGCCAGCTCGACCAGTTATAATCGGCTAATAATGATTTTAGATCATTAAATAACGGGTTTAATTGTAAAAAACTTGGGTTCCACTGTTGCATCATGTGACTAAAACTATTATATCTTTAACATAAGAAGCAATATTGTATCGCTTTTTTAGAAAGAACCCTATATAAAAACTATCAATAATGGGGATATAACGATAGATGATTAAAAAAACTTTATTATTACCGCTCACCGCACTACTTTTTTGTGCGACTGCTGTTTCAGCGACTGAGGAAATTGCCCCTAGTGCCTTTGTACCTTTCCAAGCAAATTACAAAGTATTTCGAAAAGGCAGTGAACTTGGTGAAGCTTACCGAAAACTACACGTTAAAAATGATCAATACACCTTAGAAACAGATAGTAAAATAAGCTGGTTATTTTTGTCAGATAACCGTCATGAAATAAGTACCTTTGATGTAAAAGACAACAAAATATCGGCTTTGACTTATCAATATAAGCGAACAGGTACTGGACGCGACCGAAAGTCATTTACTGAGTTTGGCGTCAAAGGAATATCGAGCACTTACAAAAGCAAAGATTATCAATTTGATTATCAAGATAATGTATTAGACCCTCAATTGTATCAACTGGCGATGCAGCAACAATTAATCGAGGGCAAAACTGAGTTTTCATTTCCACTGATCCGTCGCGGCAAACAAATTGATTATCGCTTTAGAGTGGTAGCAGAAGAAGTGATTAGCCTGCCCTACGGCAAGCTCGCCACATTAAAGCTTGAGCGCATAAGAGAAACATCAAAACGTCAAACTTATATGTGGGTAGCCCCTTCTTTAAATTATGCCATGGTTAAACTGACTCAAATTAAAGAAGGCAAAGAACAAGCCGATTTACAACTGAGCTGGTTCAAGTTCGAAAAAGAAGATTAGCAATCACCAGGCTTAGGCTCAGCGAAACGTGCTAGCTCGCCGTATCTAAACATAGCCATGCCACCCACGCCCATCTTATGCCACGCCTCATCATTGGTTAGTGGCTTAGTGGCAATCACAGTAACGACATCAAACGGTGTCGTTTCTTTTTGAAAATCAATAATGACATCGGTATCAATTAGTTTCGCTTTACCAAAAGGCGCACGACGGGTGATCCAACAGAGATTATTAGTACAATACGCAAAAACATACTCACCGTTACTTAGCAGCATGTTAAAAACCCCAAATTGACGCAAGTAATCACATTGTTGATTTAGGTATTCAAATAACTGATCGGGGCACGTTGGCTCGGTCTCAAAACGTTGCGCTAACTTGTCAAGCAACCAACAAAAAGCCAACTCACTATCGGTTTGTCCAATTGGCACAAAGCGCTTTGAGGTAATGCTTTGCTCATAATCAGACAATTGACCATTATGCGCATACGTCCAGTTATAGCCCCATAGCTCACGGCTAAACGGATGAGTATTTTCAAGTGATACGCCGCCACGATTGGCCTGACGAATATGACTAATCACCGCTTTGCTTTTAATCGGGTAATTCTTAATTAATTTAGCAATCTCTGATTGTGAACTAGGCAGCGGATCGCGAAAAGAACGACAACCTTTGCCATCATAAAAGGTAATCCCCCACCCATCGGTATGCGGTCCAGTTACGCCACCTCGTTCAACCAATCCAGTAAAACTAAACACAATATCGGTTGGCACATTGGCACTCATCCCTAACAATTCACACATCTTACAAAACCCTTTAAATAACAACAGATTAAAACAATATTTAATAAAGGCTTAATTTACAGAGTCAGTGACAGTAAGCACAAAAATTAATAAACATATTCAAAAATCGATTCATAATAACAGTGCGATTCAGCAATGGTCTGAGAACTGCGTTCAGGCGGGTTATTACAAAACAAGTTACTGCATTGTTACAGATAGCACGAAAATATCAAATAGATAATTTATTTTGTGATCGCTAAAATTCGATCTTTAGCGCAGATATAAAAACTATCGCTGTACATGAGAATGAATATCATTATCATGTAGTGATTATTTATCAATCTCTGGAGAAAACATGATCACTCGTCGCACTATTGCAGGCATTGCCCTGCTAATGTCAGCCCCTTTCATTAACGCCGCCGAGCATACCGTAAATATGGTAACCTCAGGTGCTAACGGCCAAACCATGGTGATGGAGCCTGGTTATTTAAAAATAGCTAAAGGCGACACGGTTAATTTTGTACCGTCTGATCCAAGCCATAATGCCCAATCTATTTCAATACCAGCTGGCGCCGAAAAGTTTACGACGCCAATGGGTAAGCCAACGAAAGTAAACTTCAATCAGGAAGGTGTTTATGTTTATAAATGTTTACCTCATGTACCGTTAGGCATGGTTGGCGTCATTCAAGTGGGTAATGCGATTAATCTAGAACAAACCATAGCGGATGTTGCTAAAATTAAGGTCACTATCGCACTTAATAAAGAGCGTTTAGATAAGTATATGGCCCTAGTTAAATAAACTCAGCTTAAGTTTATCAATCCAATCATTAAAATATGGGACAAAAATTAAGGCTACTAACTGGCTAATTTTTATCCCTTTTATCCTTTCATAGTTTTTGTTTACTAAAGTATTCGCCCATCAGGTTTAGCCCCTCAATTTCACTGGCTGCAATATCATAACCAACGACCTTGCCGCCACCCATGACTGGAAATTGGATTCTCATGGTGTCTGGTTTGGTATAGGCAGTGGCGACAGCAGTAAGCCCTCCTAAGGTGAATTTAAACTTATCTGATGTCAGTAACTCAACCGTTAAATCGCCCCACAGTGCGCTATGATAAACCCCCGTATATTTCGATTTATTTTCGGTGAGTACCATCACGCGTTCGGTATCTCTTTTCGCTGCCTGTACCACAGACGCCTGGATCCTAGGTTTTAGATCGACCCATGATTGTCGAATGTCTTTAATATGCTGATCGGCCTTTTGATCGGCATCGCCATCTTTTAGCAAAATACTATAGGCAATATCGGCAATTGCATTGGTAAGCTGACTACTGATGTCTGACTCATTGTTTAACACCACCAGTCCAATATTGTGTTTGAGCATATAAGAGCTGTGGGTATGGGTGCCCTCAACGCCACCGAAATGATGATACATAGCTTGGCCTTTATATGGCCCGATGTACCAGCCCCAAGCATAGCCTTTGCGGACGAAATCATTAAATTTAAGATCGTTGACCGCCAGTTGTTGATGAGACTTCTTAATCACTGGTGCTGGGAACACTTGTTTGCCGTCAACCTTCCCCGCATTGAGCTGGGCAATTAAAAAACGAGCGAGGTCTGATGCCGTGGCAATAGTGCCGCCAGCACCATGCATCGTCGCGTTGCTTTTCTCAAAAGGATAAATTTCAGTTGGCTCCTTGCTCCATAATGAATAAGGCCTAGCAACCTCAAAACCTTTTTCTAGCGCATCGGTCATATACGAAGAGGTGCGGGTCATACCAAGCGGTTGATAAATCAACTCAGAGATCGTTTTCTGCCAATCTTGCTGGTAATGCTCATCCGCCCACACACTAACAATATTAAACCCTAAATTAGTATATCTATATTGGCCTAATTTAACCTTTGGATCATTAGTAGAGCTAGTCATTAGCTTTTGACGTTGCTGGTGATTATGATTGCCTGTAAACGCTAAAGCACTGATCATAGGCCAATTCTCTATGCCTGAGGTATTCGACATTAAGTGCTTGAGTTGAATTTTTTGTGCATTAATATGCGGGAAAGCTAGCTGTGGAAACATTTTCGCCATTGTTGTCGAATCTTTAATATCGCCTTGATGCTCCATCAGTAACGTTGACAAAGCAAACATCGGTTTTGTGATCGATGCGATATAGAACGCTGTTTTATCAGTTACTTTTTTATTCTTTTTAATATCAGCGTAACCAAAATTACCTTGGTAGATTATGCTGCCATCTTTAACAATGGCGATAGCCGTTCCTGTCGGCAAGCCAATTTCCTTTTTTGCGAATTTAACATATCGCTCAAGCGCAGAAAAATCGTCAGCTGCTAAAACTGTATTAGCTAAAAGCACGACGGGCAGCA
>JABSRS010000270.1 GCA_013214885.1 Gammaproteobacteria bacterium | reverse complement strand
GTTCTTGTTCAATTGTGGCATGACAGCCTGTTACAAACTGTTGCTGTGGCAATCCGACTTGTTGACAAACCTTTGTCAATAGCTCATTGGGCAACAAAGTCCATTGCACTAGGGTAAAGTTAGTCGGTAAACCACTGTCAACAATGCTTGCAAGTTGGGTTTGATCTGGCTGGCGATTAATCAATGTTGACAAATGTTGTGGTGCTTCGAGTTGACTTTGTAGTAATTGACGATGGAACCTGTATTTAGCAATGCTGACTAAAAGCAACCTCGGCAACACCCCATACGTAATTTGTGCTGCCATCAAAAATTGCCACCACGAGCCATAATCGACATTTGCCGTGACCGATTGAGATAATCTTGAATCTTGAGTACTGGCAATCAGCTGATAAACGGGTTGCGCTGACTCAATAAAAGTCCAGGGTAGCGCGATGGCACTAAGCATCGGAAACACATGTTCAGGCAACAGCAGAGTACTGCGCCATACAAATGACAAGTCATTAAATAACAACACCATCAAAAATGATAACAAACAGCTTGCGTTAAATATTAATAGTAATTTTTGGCTTTGGAAAAATAACCAAGGAGATAGTAACCCTGCTCTTTTTAATTCAAGCAATGATTCGTGCCAACGCCGAGGCCATATTGAAGATTGGCTAAAAATGTTAAACCATGAACTCGATTTGGTGATCGATAAAACAATCAGCATGATTAAAGAAAAAAGTGGCAATAACACGTAAAGCAACACTAGGTATAATAAGTTAACCCGCCCAGAACTATCACCACTAACGACGCTTAAGGTACTTATAATACCTAAAATAAAAAACACCAATGATAGGGTCCAGCTGATGTAGCCGTAGGATTTATTGCTCACTTAAAAGACACCAATTTTGCTCGAAAGTAAGATATTGACTGGTTTTGGCGATCGTTGCAAACATCCAAGCTAATTAATTGTAACGATAAATTATAACGATTAAAGTTAAACAAAAATATCCAAATGGGGAGCTTGGTCATCATCAGGCGATTTGGGATTTTTTTTTGGTTTCGATTGAGTTGTTACCACGTGATCTTCGCGGTCAGTAGCAGTACGGCGATCGCTTTTCCTGCGGTCACCTCTACGCTGCTTTCGCGAAATGGTAACAGTGTCGTTAGGCGGCGAATCATTTTCTTCGACAGTTTTGAGCGCAGAACGTCGAACGATTTTCTCGATCATTCTCTTTTTATGCTCAACTTGAGCTGTCTGTCGTGGCAGTATCGAAAAAATTAAGTCTTGGCTAACCATATGATTCACTATTTAAAATACGTCATTATTATAATATCGGCCAACAATGATTAAACTTTAACCTATTATGACATTTAGTGTAGAAAAATCAACAACTACGTATATAGCTCTAACTGACTATTATTTATTAATACCTTGGTACTTATTGATTAACTTGTGATTACGAGCAAAAAAATTGTTCTCACACAGCTTTTTAGTTAAAAAATGATAGCCCAATCGAGGTAAAATACATTACAATAGACGTCCAGACGTAAAAACATCTTTGTTAATCAAAAGGGCTATTCAATATGGCACAACACTTATTTACTTCAGAATCTGTTTCTGAGGGCCATCCAGATAAAATTGCAGACCAAATTTCAGATGCTGTATTGGATGCAATTCTTGAACAAGATCCTAAGGCACGTGTTGCTTGTGAGACTTACGTAAAAACCGGCATGGTTATGGTCGGTGGTGAAATTACGACATCCGCATGGGTTGATATTGAAGAAATCACCCGTAAAACGGTAAGAAATATTGGTTATACCAATTCTGATATGGGTTTTGATGCTGACTCTTGTGCAGTACTAAATGCAATCGGTAAGCAATCGCCAGATATCAACCAAGGCGTCGATCGTGCCGACCCTCGCGAAATGGGTGCTGGTGACCAAGGTTTAATGTTTGGCTATGCGTCAAATGAAACTGAAGAGTTAATGCCTGCTCCAATCACTTATGCTCATCGCTTAGTTAAGCGTCAAGCACAAGTGCGTAAAGATGGCACGCTGCCGTGGCTCCGTCCAGATGCTAAATCGCAAGTTACTTTTGCTTATGAGAATGGCATTATCACGGGAATTGATGCCGTGGTTTTATCTACACAGCATTGTGGTTCAATCGCTCAAGAGTCTTTAATTGAAGCGGTAATGGAAACAATTATCAAGCCAGTACTACCAGAAAAATGGCTCACCAAAGACACTAAGTTCTTTATTAATCCAACAGGCCGTTTTGTTATCGGTGGACCAGTGGGCGACTGTGGTTTAACGGGTCGTAAGATTATCGTAGATACGTACGGCGGCATGGCTCGTCATGGTGGCGGCGCATTCTCTGGTAAAGATCCTTCAAAAGTTGACCGTAGTGCCGCTTATGCTGCACGTTACGTGGCTAAAAATATTGTTGCTGCAGGTTTGGCTGAACGTTGTGAATTGCAACTTTCATACGCAATTGGTGTTGCCGATCCAACCTCTATCAGTATCGAAACATTTGGTACGGGCAAAGTGAGTGAACAAACTTTAATTAACTTAGTTCGTGAACATTTTGACTTACGTCCATACGGATTAATTGAAATGCTTGATCTTAACCGACCGATTTATTTAGAAACGGCTGCTTACGGTCACTTTGGTCGTCCTGAGTTCCCTTGGGAAAAAACCGACAAAGCAGAGGCATTAAAGGATTCAGTTAAGTTTTAATTAACGGCTGAATATCCTGAGCATCGTCTCAAAAAAAACCACCGTGAGGTGGTTTTTTTATGGCTACAATTTATGGTTATAGCAACTGTATTAGCTCTGTTGTACTAAAGTGCTGGCATCGAAGTGCCAGCTATTAGACATTATACTTTGTGGTATTTAATCCCGTGGATCATCGCGTAGAGCACAGGAACTACAATCAAGGTTAATACTGTTGCAAACCCTAAACCGAACATGATGGTGACGGCCATTGACTGGAAGAATGCATCAAATAATAACGGGATCATTCCGAGCACTGTGGTTATCGCTGCCATCGCAACGGGTCTAACTCGACTGACCCCTGAGTTATAAATTGCTTCATAAGCATCGATGCCAGTGGCTAATTCGATATTAATCTGATCGACTAACACAATTCCATTTTTGATTAGCATGCCTGACAAACTCAGTAAACCAAGCAGTGCCATGAAACTAAAAGGTGCCCCCATGACTAGCAAACCACCACTGACGCCAATAATAGCTAATGGTACTGTCGCCCAGATAACTAGAGGAGCTCGAATCGAATTAAATAACAACACTGTTATCATGAACATAATTAGATAACCCGTTGGCATGCCACCCATTAAACCTTTTTGAGCATCGGTTGAAGATTCATACTCACCGCCCCACTCTAACGTATAACCCTGCGGCAGTTTAATCGCTTCAATATCATCTTTAACTCTTTTACGCGCTTTATCCGCGGTACCTTCGCCCAAAACATCATGATCGGCTTTTACGGTGATGGTACGTTTACGATCCCGTCGCATGATTAAAGAATCTTCCCACTGCGTTTCAAAACCATTAACCACTTGGCTTATCGGAATATAACGATTAAGGGTCTGACTATAAATCTGCAATGAATTTAAACTATCAATCGTCAAGCGTTCTGAAGCTGGAGGACGCGCTACTATTGGCAGCATTTGCGTACCATCGCGGTACAAACCAACATTTTTACCCGAGAAACTAACCAGTAACAACTGGTCTAAATCTGCTTTGCTGACTCCGACCCGGCGAGCCATTGCTTCATTAAACTGAGGGCGAATAACTTTGGTACGCTCACGCCAGTCATTACGAATGTTAAAAAGCGTACCATCATCACGCATGATTTTCTGGGTTTGCAATGCAAGATCTCGTAGCACATCGGGATCGGGACCTGACACTCGCACTTCAATTTTAGAATCCGTTGATGGCCCAATTTCCATCGGCTTTATTTTCGCCACGGCATCAGGAAAGTTATTGGCGATATATGCCCGCGTTGCCTTCATGATCGGTTGTTGTATTTCGGTATTTTTGGCACGAACAATCAACTGACCAAATGCTTCATATGATTTTTCGGGCGCATAAGTCAGCATAAAGCGAGTGGCGCCTTTACCGACGGTTGACGTTACTTCAACAACGCCGTCTTGCGATAATAAATATTGTTGGAGCCGCTCAATATCTTTTTGTGTTTCACGAATGTCAGAGCCTTGATAGCGCCATAAATCAACGTAAAACATCGGGGTATTCGATGCAGGAAAAAAGGATTGTTTTACCATCCCAAATCCCATAACCGCTGCGACTAGCATCACGATTAATGATAGTGCCATTGTTTTACGATAATGCATGCAAAAATCGAGCAAGGCGCGATAACCGACAAAGATTATCCCAGCATACGGATCATTATCATCGGTCACCACATCTTTTTCGCTAAACAACAAACTTGCAAAAAATGGGGTTAACGTAATGGCGGTGATCCAACTTAAAAACAGCGAGATTAATAACACCCAAAATAGACTGCCAGCAAATTCACCCGTCGCGTCTGACGATAAACCAATCGGTGCAAAAGCAACAATGGCAATGACAGTTGCACCGAGCAATGGCCATTTGGTTTGATTGACAATATCGCTAGCGGCTTGAGTCTTAGTAAGACCCTTGCGCATACCAATTAAGATACCTTCCGTAACAACAATCGCATT
>JABSRS010000269.1 GCA_013214885.1 Gammaproteobacteria bacterium | reverse complement strand
CAATTTCTAAAACTTCCATCATTCCTTGAGTATATGCAATGGCTTCTTTGCTTTTTGGGCGAATCCCTTTTGCGCTATTTCTATACCGTATAGCAATAGCTGAGTTATTAAAAGTAAATACATTTAGAAGCTCAGCACTATATTCAGTGTGTGCTCCTAAATAAAAAGTCATCCCTTTACGCGTGGCTTCTTTGCCGCCGGGCAATCTAGAATCATCAGTTACCCACGGCAAATGTGAGTGACCGACGTCATCAGTAAGTAAGGCAAAGTAATTATCTAAATCGTTCTTTGTTGCCCCCGGAGCTTGAGTCGCAATCATTAGATTAAAATAAGTTTTAGCGAATTTTTTAAGATCAAGTTCATCGGCATCTGCTGTTATAGCAAACAAAACAGTAAAAATTAAAACTAAAATTTTCATCAATAACTCCAAGTTGGATGATTCACATAACGCTAACCAGTGGTGTGCTGGCGCAGTTTTTTTCGAAAATGTCACAGTGTTAGCTGTTGGATTGAGGTGCTTGTCAAATTTTTTCTTTAAGCCAAAGCTCGATATTTTGTGGGCTAACTAACGAATACCAAATGTTTTCACTGTACTTTTTTGACTCAGGAAATAGAGTGCTACTAGATTGAATAAAAATAAAGTTTTGATTGTCTTTAACGCCTATTATCTCTTCGTTAGCAAAGGAGAATTGATTATCAGAGCAGACGCCTTTGAAGCCACTCTTGAAATTTTGGTACTGGTAACTAACAAGGTTAATTCCGTTGATTGTTCCGCTGACTGCTCCGCTGTTTTTATTAAGTTGATTCTTCTTAATTGCATTAGCAACAACATCATTCAAAGTCAGGCATTCTTTGATAAGATCCTTCGTTGAGGATCTGTCTTCTTTCTGCCAAAGCAGCATTGCTGCAAATAAGCTCAGAGTTAATACTACTTTCAAAACTGTTGTCGATTTCATCGATAATCCCCGAAAATATAACCACTCTAGTTAGGCTGAAATCCCAGGTTTATGGCAGGAATATTTACAGCTAACATTTAATAATGTGCGAATAAAATACTATTACCTATGGCAAAAATCAAACAGTTATAATGCTAACTATTAATATGTGGAAATACGGAAACTTAATATTGTGTCTCACTTTTGCGCGATACCGAGCTAGATATTGAGAATATAGAGCCTAATTTTATTACACGATTACGCACCAGCGCATGTCCAACATGGAACTGTCGTGACTAAAGGGTCGTGTCTAGCAGTCGGCCGTATCAATAGGTGGCAATTTTTGCCGCTACTTTTGTCATCATTAGTCATATATAAACCATATCAAACAATATGATGCCCATTTCGTCACTCATTAACTCACCTATATTATGGCTCGTTTTATGCGTTGATCGACAATGAACTATTAGTCAATATAAAGGAATTATCGTGACCTCATCGATTTCGCTCAATCTTAACCAAAAAATGCAATGGCAAAACGCACAATCGACACCAAACAATGTTATTAACACTTTTGCATTTGCTCTTGAGAGCATAGATAAAACACCAAGTGCTAATGCTATTAATGAATTACGTTTCGGCAATAGAATTTCTAATATCGACCCTATTGAAATTAAAGCCTTGTATAGTCAAATTAAAACAGCCGCCGATGCTCAACTCGACGTGTTTAAGGCACCAAATAAAGATATACAACCTTTTGATTATCTACAAAACAATATCGACGCCATTGCTGATTATCCTATCGAGGTTAACATTGAACCTGATGAGATAAATACCGCCATTTTATACAATAGTTTGGGGATTAATTTTCTCGACGTTAAACGTATTGAAATGAGGATGGATTTGTTCGAGCTAGCAAAAGATGACGTCAAGAACAATGAAAAAGCAGGCTTGATTAGAAAAGATCAGGCAGATGCCTTAAATGAAAAAATTCAAGGTCATATGGATTTATTGCTTGATCAAAAACAAGCACTTCTTGAGCGGAAAAGTATAACCGATAGTGAAGAGGTGTTATTTCAGCAGTTAAGGCTAAGCCAAGATAGAACCAACACATAACGCGAAAATATAGCTCACTGCAAAAGAATACAGCAAGCTCTAGCCTAGCAACGCTTTAGTCCCGAGTTTATTTTTTCTCTGCTCTGACGCCCATCAGATGCTCGACTTTTTCCACGCGCTTGAAACCAGCGGCTTTAAGCCTGCGGATGACGCCATCGACAAAGCTGCTGCCTTTCTTGATCATGTGTGGATTGCCAGTGTAATGAAAAAGCCGTCCGCCGTGTTGCAGTACTCGGTAGATTTCACGGTAGAACTCTTCACTATAGAGCTCGCCAGCTAGGGAAAAACGCGGTGGATCGTGAATGACCGAATCGAATGAACTATCAGCCATGGTGCGAATAAGCTCATAGCTACTGCCTTGTTTTTGGACAATTCCCTCATTCGACAAATCTTTTGACCAAGGATTCTGCGCGCGTAGCCCCATGACTTGCGGGCTTAGCTCGATGGTGAGCACTTCGCTTGCACCAATTCGATGGGCTGAGATGGCAGCATAGCCAAGTCCACTACAACAATCTAATACCTTGTCACCCTTACACACTGCTTGTTGAGCCATTTCAGAAGCACTAATAAAGGGATCTGTCCCTTTGGAGATATGCATCTTGACGCCGCTAATCTCTAGTAGTGGTGCGCCAGCCGTGGGAGCGAGTTTGTAGTAACCAGAGCTACGGTCTTCAAGCGGATCGATATCGCCATCGCAACAAAGGTAAATTCGTTGGGTCTTTTTGACGATTTTTTTTAGCTGGCTAATCGAAAGTTGGTTATCTTCGTCGAGCACTAGGCACTGATCAATTAAGGAAAAGTCCTGCTCCGAAATATTAAGATCGGTGGAAAGCCGAACGCTGGACTGCCCTTTTTTGATAGCATCCAGTGCCTGTTGAGCATTTGATGTGTGAAGGTAGTAGTTGGACATATCGTTGATCTATCTAGTTAGAAATACTGGCGGTACTATACACCTTCAGCGTTGAGTGAGTTACTTAAATCAGCGATTTTCAGCATTTCATCGTTGACCAAAAATCGCGATATAAAATTGCTATCTTGGGCGTAGCGTCTCAGATATTGCTTTGATAGCGTACGACATTGCATCCATTGCTGGCACTTCAATATCTGGCTTAATACCTGTTTTTTCCCAATTCATTTGATTGGCCGAAATGACGGGTTTTGACAATGAAATACGAAACACTAATTCTGGAGTTATTTGACGCACCCCGACATAAAAACCAGCGCCTGCTGTGGTTGATCCTACCACTATGGCTTTTTTGTTGGCTTGCATTACCCCAATGAATATCTCGGTAGCGCTTGCTGAATTCCTGCTTGTCAGTAACCATACGGGATAATCAGCTTGAAATTTTTTGTGTCCCGCATGTTCCATTGCGATAACGGCGTTAATTCTTTTGTTTTCATGATCAACAACTTCCCATAAAGGGGTGTTGGGTGGAAAAAAATACCCGAGTATAAACTGCGCTAACAATGGCGAGCCGCCAACGGTGTCGCGTAAGTCGATAATCATGCCATCGCTATTTTTAAGGAACTCGAACGCAGCATCGACTACATCGGTGGCACTCTCATCAGGATCAAATTTATTAAACTTAAGGTAACCAATATTGCCATCAAGATAGCGAACCTCCTCAAAGGCGTAATTATACGTTAGCTTGCCTTTTTATGAGACAGGAAATGGGTGATTTTTTCTGATGAATTAACGGTATATAAGCTTAAATGATTATCACCTGATATCTTGCGAATATCGCCGCCGACAACGCTGGCGTAATCGGCAAGTGATTCCAAGTTTGAATACTTATTAAGTTCTAAACGATTAAGTATTATGGCTTTTAAGTTTTGTACCACATCGGGTTCTATATAATTGTCTTGCATCACAATAAACGTCTTATTGATTAAATCTCTGACGGTTTCTTTAGTGAGCGCTTGTTCACTGGCTTGTGCTTGCAGCGTTAATCCTGATAACAAAATGAAAAACACACAACAAATCAGTGCGAGAAAACCGCTGTTTTTGGTCTTTATATTCATGGGGTAAACCTTATTAAAATCTAAAATTGTGGCGCAAAGTGGCCGAGAAAATCGTAAATCGTAAATAATAGATAAGGTTTATATTAGGGCGTTTTTTGTTTTGCTTTGTAGATTAGATTGGCGTCTTTCCAGCCAGCAAGACGATGTTTGGTCGTCACAGGAGCAAGAAACCATTCGGGAGGGATTGTTGTTGCCAATAAATATTTATCGGCAGCAGGTACGGATTGTAGATTATCAACAAGCTCCGCCATAAACCATTGGGCAGCCTGTCGGTTATGCTCAAAGGTACTTGCTGAATAAGTGGATGATGAGGTTGCAGGCGATTTGGATGAGTTTAAGGTCAGGGTGTAGCCGCTATTTTCAACGTAACTATCAACGTAACTATCAGCAGTATTCGCGAAGGAATTAGTAACAAGAAATAGCAGGCCGCACAGCAGCATTGCCATTGATAGCATCGTGAATTTAATGGTGATACCCGATTTTTCGCTTGTTTTAATGATAATTAGGCCTAATTTTTGACAAGTTATACTGATATGTATTACTAAAATTGAATCAATCTCTTGCGTAAATTCGACATCAGGACTCACGGATAAAATAGATTAAACGTTTGACCTGATAGCGTCAACTAGTCTGCCTTATTCTTCGCGAAATAACTCGGTATATAAGTTACTAAAATCATAATATTTTACGATAAACGTAAGATAAACCTTGATAAACATAAAATACAGTTCTATTCTAATCACATGAATATACAAATACACCTCGACATTGAGATGGCTAAGAACAAAGTCTCTCTTAAAGAATTATCCCAACGAATTGGTATTTCGATGACCAATTTATCTCTTTTAAAAACAGGAAAGGTTAAAGCAATCCGTTTTTCGACCCTTGCTTCAATTTGCCAAGAGCTTAATTGTCAGCCTGGCGATATATTGGAATATGTTCCAGAGTAAAACGATTTGTTTGACACCCAACCAATAGAATACAGCTGGAGAAACACCGATGAACAATAATAACTACCTACTACCAGGGATCGCGGCAATTATACTTACGGTATTATTGCCGATTTAC
>JABSRS010000027.1:8410-17338 GCA_013214885.1 Gammaproteobacteria bacterium | reverse complement strand
TAAGGTCAACTGCCGACATCAGACGGGCATTAACATAGGCACGATGCAGCGCATCACGCATCGCTAGGCCATTCATTACCGTAGCCAACATCCCCATTTGGTCGCCAACAACCCGGTTCATCCCTGCATTGGCCAGGCCTTCACCGCGGAAGATATTACCACCACCAATCACAATACCAACTTGAATACCTAACTCAATTAACTCTTTAATCTCTTGGGCCATGCGATCAAGTACTTTTGGGTCAATGCCAAATCCTTGCTCACCTACCAGTGCTTCACCACTTAGTTTTAATAGAATACGACGATATACCGGTTTTGGATTTGCAGTCATTTTAGATACCTTAATTTGTTGCTAAACTTAAATCTGAACGCCATCAACTGACACTTACATTTAAATTCAGTAGGTTGCAAAAGACCGTAGTTGGTGTTTAAACAAACTACGGTCTTGATTGTTAATTAATGCCGTGCATTAATTAACAGATTACTTCTTAAGAGCAGCGATAGTCGCTTCTACTTCAGCAGCAAAATCTTCTTCTTTCTTCTCGATGCCTTCGCCTAGTTCAAAACGTAGGAAACCAGTTACATCAGCGCTGCTTGCTTTAAGCAAATCGCCAACTAGCTGTGAAGGATCTTTGATGAATGCTTGACCAGTCAGGCTGATTTCGCCTGTGAATTTCTTCATACGACCAGCAACCATCTTTTCAGCGATTTCTTGTGGCTTGCCACTTTCTACCGCGATGTCAATTTGTAGCTTACGCTCACGTTCTACTACGTCGGCAGAAACTTCTGACGGCTTAGTGTACTGTGGGTTAGCAGCAGCAACGTGCATTGCAACGTCTTTAGCCAATGCTTCATCGCCGCCAACTAGACTAGCGATTGCGCCAATCTTGCCACCGTGTACGTATGCAGCTAGGTTAGTACCTTCAATCGTAACAACACGACGTACTGTCATGTTCTCACCGATTTTAGCGACTAGTAAAGCACGAGTTGCTTCAACAGTGTTTTCGCCTAGAGACAATTCGTTTAGTACAGCAATGTCATTTACTTTAGCAGCGTGAGCTACTGCAACAATTTCGTTACCTAGTGCAAGGAAGCTTTTGTCCATGCCAACAAAGTCAGTTTCACAGTTAAATTCAAGCATAGTAGCTACGCCATTTTCAACTTTAGTGAAAATTGCGCCTTCAGCCGCAATACGACCCGCTTTTTTAGCTGCTTTAGCTTGACCGTTCTTACGCATAAAATCGATTGCTGCTTCGATGTCACCGTTAGTTTCAATCAATGCTTTTTTACAATCCATCATGCCCGCAGCTGTGCGGTCACGAAGTTCTTTTACTTGCTTAGCTGTAATTGCCATTTTAACAATCCTTAATCATTTTAAAAAAGGTATCAGGGTCTTCATTCAAATGATTGAATAAGCGCCCTGATACCTCAATTTAGGTATTTAAGTGACTAGCACTTAAATAGCTGAATTACTCAGCTTCAACAAAACCATCGGTTTCTGCTTGAGCAGCAACAGTGTTGTTACGACCTTCATTAATCGCTTCAGCAACAGTTGCAACGTAAAGCTGAATAGCACGGATCGCATCATCGTTACCAGGGATAACGTAGTCAATACCATCTGGGTTAGAGTTAGTATCAACGATAGCTACCACTGGGATACCTAGGTTGTTAGCTTCTTTAACAGCAATGTGCTCATGGTCAGCATCGATGATGAAGATCACGTCTGGAAGACCATTCATGTTCTTAATACCACCTAGAGATTTCTCTAGCTTTTCCATTTCACGAGTATTCATTAACGCTTCTTTCTTAACTAGCTTGTCGAAAGTACCGTCTTGTGACTGTGCTTCAAGATCTTTTAGACGCTTGATTGATTGACGAACTGTTTTCCAGTTAGTCAACATGCCGCCTAACCAACGATGGTTAACGTAGAACTGGTCACATGAAAGTGCAGCTTCTTTTACAGCATCACCAGCGGCGCGCTTAGTACCAACGAAAAGGATTTTGCCTTTCTTTGATGCAGCGTTAGCTAGCACAGCAAGTGCTTCGTTGAACAGTGGAACAGTTTTTTCTAAGTTGATGATATGAACTTTGTTACGTGCGCCGAAGATGAAAGGCTTCATCTTTGGGTTCCAGTAACGAGTTTGGTGACCGAAGTGAGCACCAGCTTTTAACATATCGCGCATTGAAATTGTAGCCATTATATAATTCCTCTTGGGGTTAGGCCTCCACGTATCCTAATTTCGAACATCCAACCAATATGGCTAAGAAGCACCCCGAAAATAGTTGTAAATACGTGTGTGATTTAATTTATAAAAAATATTATTTGGTTCTTTCATCCAACACCATTAAAATAACGGTCATTGTTAATCGCAAACAAGCCTTAAAAATAAGTTCTACAACTGCAGTTCTTAAGTTAAGATTTGTGCAACGAATGAAATCCCCGGCGCGCTTTATACCAAAATTACTGGCAAAAAACAAGTTTTCCAGTAATTTCGTGCTAATAAAATAGAGAATAAATAAATGAGTATAACAATCAAAACCAGTGACGAAATCGATAAAATGCGCGTCGCAGGTAAGTTAGCCGCTGATGTTCTAGAAATGATTGCTCCTTTTATTAAAAAAGGGATAACCACTAATGAGCTTGATCAAATTTGCCATCGCTTTATTGTTGAAGAGCAAAATGCGATCCCTGCGCCGTTAAATTATCACGGTTTTCCAAAGTCGATTTGCACCTCGGTTAACCATGTGATTTGTCATGGTATTCCGAGTGATAAAAAACTTAAAGAAGGCGATATTATTAATGTTGATATCACCGTCATTAAAGACGGTTACCACGGTGATACCAGCGCAATGTTTACCGTTGGCAAAGCCAGCATTCTAGCTAACCGCCTGATCCAAACCACCCAAGAAAGCTTGTATTTAGCGATTAAAATGGTTAAGCCTGGTGCTCGTTTAGGTGATATTGGTGCTGCTATTCAGCAATATGCTGAAGGTCACAATTATTCAATCGTTCGCGAGTACTGTGGTCATGGCATTGGCAAAGAATTTCACGAAGAACCTCAAGTGATGCACTACGGTAAAAATGGTACTGGCGAAGTGTTAAAACAAGGCATGTGTTTTACCATCGAACCGATGGTTAATGCCGGTAAACGCCACAGCAAGTTAGCCAACAATGATGGTTGGACCGTGGTTACTAAAGATCGTAGTCTATCAGCTCAATGGGAACATACCCTACTTGTTACCGCAACAGGGGTTGAAATTTTAACCTTGCGTAGTAATGAAGAATTACCGCGTATTATTGAACACGTCTAATTGATCCTTCCATGGCAGCGAATGGGCTCTCGTACCGCTGCCGTTGGATTTACTGCTGGTAAATTGAGCAAATAATGTAAACTACTTGTGGGGTAATAATGGTACAGCTTGATAACTCGCTTACAGATTTAGAGCAATTAACCTTGCTTAAGTCTCGAATTACCGACTTTGAAACTGCCAGTTTTGAGCAGTTTCAACAAAAAATTAATGTTCGGGTATTACTCCACCAACGCTGTCAGTTTATCGATCGATTACTCGAACAGTTATGGCACCACGTTGGACTAAAGCAGCTCGATATTGCGCTAATTGCCGTCGGCGGTTACGGCCGGGGGGAATTGCATCCTCATTCTGACATTGATTTGTTACTTTTATCTAAAAACCCATTAACGAGTGAACAAAAATCAGCAATTAGTGATTTTATTACTTTACTGTGGGATATAAAACTCGATATTGGCCATAGTGTTCGCACGCTACAAGAAACACTAATCATTGGTAATGATGATATTACCGTCGCAACTAATTTAATGGAAAGCAGGTTGCTTTGCGGTTGTGACGCTCTATATCAACAATTATTAATCGCGATTGATCAACCTGATTTTTGGCCCAGTAATAAATTTTATCTCGCAAAGCGTGAAGAGCAGTTTGCACGTCACCACTCTGCCAATTCATTTGATTTAGAACCCAACATTAAGACCTGCCCTGGTGGTTTACGTGACATTCAGACCGTTGGCTGGATCGCTAAACGTCACTTCAAAACGACCATCTTAGAGCAGCTAGTCAGTCATGATTTTTTATCAGCAGATGAACTTGAAGAATTACTAGCGTGTCAAGATTTCCTATGGCGCTTACGTTTTGCGCTACACCAGGCGGCTGGACGATCTGAAGATAAATTATTATTCAACTATCAGGCAGACGTTGCTGAAATACTTGGCTATTGTGACAGCAATCAGCTCGGCGTAGAACAAATGATGAAGCGGTATTACCAATCAGTGAGGCAGGTAACTGAACTGAGTGAAATGCTGTTACAACTGTTCAAACGTGAATTTCTTGGTCGGATCAAAGAGTTAAAAATAATAGCTATTGATGATGATTATCAGCGCCGCGGTCATTTCATTGAAGCAAAGTCAGCCAATATATTTGACCAGCCCGAACAACTGATTTTATTATTCTTAAACATTGCTAAAGAGCCTGACATTCATGGCATTTACGCTCCAACATTGCAGTTGTTACGTCGAGCAAGAAATAGCCTGACGACATCGCTAGATACCTTCGAGCCTTGCCGTAAAGC
The DNA here is from genome assembly GCA_013214885.1 of Gammaproteobacteria bacterium. Lineage (GTDB taxonomy): Bacteria > Pseudomonadota > Gammaproteobacteria > Enterobacterales > Psychrobiaceae > Psychrobium. Next base: position 12,738 of record JABSRS010000027.1, on the reverse strand, counting down.
ATTTATGGAGTTGCTTAGACATCCAAATGGCATTCGTGGGATATCCATGATGCATCGACATGGCATTATGGGTAGTTATTTACCGGCCTGGCAAAAAATTACTGGCCAAATGCAATTTGACCTATTTCACGCTTATACGGTTGACGAACATACTCATCGCTTATTACTTAATATTGACCGATTTTCACAACCAGATCACAAGGCTGAATTTCCACTTTGTAGTGTATTAATCCAATCGATTCCTAAAAAGGGCCTATTGGTTTTAGCCGCAATATTTCATGATATCGCCAAAGGACGCGGTGGCAATCATAGTAAACTGGGTAAGCAAGATGCGTTGGACTTTGGCAAAAAACATCAATTAAATGATCACGACAGTCGATTAGTTGCTTGGTTAGTTGAAAATCATCTATTTATGTCGATCACCGCACAACGCCGTGACATTCATGATCCTGATGTAATTAATGCCTTTGCCGAAGTGGTGCAAGATGAAAACCACCTCGCCTATCTCTATTGTTTAACCGTGGCTGACATTTGCGCCACCAACAATACGCTTTGGAACAGCTGGAAAGGCTCGTTACTACGTGAATTGTATTTCTTTACTCTGCGCGCACTCAGGCGGGGCAAGGTGACTGATGTTGATGCTGAAAGTAAGGTCGAAGAATACAAGGCTAAAGCATTACAAATTATCTCTCATAACCATCCTAATCAAGAACAAGCACTCGAAGTCGAGCTTGAGATTATTCAGTTATGGGAGAAATTTCAGGCTGATTATTTCTTGCGTCATACTCCAAAATCTATTGCCCATCATAGTACCAGCATCTTAAATCACAAAGATCATAAAAAAACCTTAGTGTCGTTGTTTCATGACGAAGGAAAAACCAGCAGTGAACTGTTTGTTTACGCCCAAGACAAAACCCATTTATTTGTGACGGTAATGCGCGTACTAGGCAGTAAAAGCGTGCGAATAAATGACGCGCAAATTATGGTAACAACCGATGGTTTTTCCCTTGATACCTTCACCATTTCAGAGCTCGATGGTGGCGCTATTATTGATGTGCGAAGGGTTAACTCTATTATCGCTACCTTAACCAAAGCGTTGAGCAAAGATAATTATAAGCTCAGAGCTAAACGCCGAGTGTCACGTCAAGTTAAACAATTCACGGTGCCAACTGGCATTAATTTTATTGAAAACCAGCAAACTGACACTACAGCCTTTGAATTAATCGCCTTAGACGTACCAGGGCTGCTGGCTGCAGTCGGTGATATCTTTAATAAAAACAATATTTTATTAATCAATGCAAAAATCACCACTATTGGTGAGCGAGTTGAAGATTTTTTCATCATATCGACAATACAGGGTCTTGCTCTTACCGAACAAGAGCAGCAAAATTTGCAACAAGCATTAATTAAAGCGATTGGAAAACTCAATCAGTAAGGGAATTTAATGAACGAATTACAAAAAATTATTGAACACGGATTCGACACCAAAGATCAGTACACTATGGCGACAGCCAGCACTGAAATTAAGCAAGCCGTCACAAAAGTGATGGCGATGCTTGATAGTGGTGAAGCACGCGTTGCAGAAAAAATTAGTGGCGAATGGGTCGTTCATCAGTGGCTTAAAAAAGCGGTATTATTATTTTTTAAGCTCCATGACAATATCATCATTGACGGTCAAGAAACCAAATATTATGACAAAGTACCGTTAAAGTTCACCGATTACACCAGTGAGATGTTCGCCGAGCAGGGAATTCGCGTGGTGCCGCCAGCAACGGTACGTAAAGGCTGTTTCATTGGTAAAAACGTGGTCCTAATGCCATCTTATACCAACATCGGCGCATACATTGATGAAGGCACCATGGTTGACACATGGGCCACTGTCGGTTCTTGTGCTCAAATTGGTAAGAACGTACACCTATCTGGTGGCGTCGGCATTGGTGGCGTGCTTGAGCCCTTACAAGCTAACCCAACGATTATTGAAGACAACTGCTTTATTGGCGCGCGTTCAGAAATTGTTGAGGGTGTCATTGTCGAAAGAGGCAGCGTGATTTCAATGGGTGTTTATATTAGTCAAAGTACTCGAATTTTTGATCGTGAAACTGGCGTGATTCATTACGGGAGAGTACCTGCGGGCTCAGTAGTTGTGTCTGGTACCTTACCGTCAAAATGTGGTAATTATAATTTATACGCCGCGATCATCGTTAAGAAAGTGGATGAAAAAACCTTAGCGAAAGTTGGGGTTAATGCGCTACTTCGCGCCGTTGAATAGACGCTTCAAACAGCGATTGGTTTGCTAATAATTTAACAAACCAATCGTTTTCCTAAAATGCGTTACCTGTCACAGAAAATTCACAATAGCTTGTTAGAATCTTAAAACTTATAAATTCTATTAGGTTACCAATGAACCAAGTCAACAAACTCCAAACCTTAAATATTGTATGCCCGCAATGTGGCAACAAACAATTAAGAACCGCGCAATGGCTTACTGAGCATCAACTGATTGAATGCCATTGTGGCACCAGTACTCACACATCTGATTTAGAGCAATTGGCCAATCAAGCGGTCAACGAATTAGATTAAGACTTTCCTCTCACCAGCGACACAGGATCTTGGTGAATTAAGACATCGGAATGTGGAAAGTGGGTCAATAGCTTTGCTTCAACATTGTCAGCAATACGATGCGCGTCAATTAGTAACAATTGGTCATCAAGCTCCAAATGTAACTGGATAAAGCGCACGGCTCCAGCTCTTCGGGTTCTTAATTGATGGACGCCTTTAACCATATCAACAGTCAATGCTATTTGCTCTATTTGCTGAAGCTCTTCTTCTGGCAACTGCCGATCAAGTAACGATTGTACCGCCTCATAACCAATTTTACCCGCACCATACAAAATAAAGAAGCCAATACCAATTCCAAAAATAACATCGGCAATAGGCCAGCCTAAGCTACTTAATACCAACGCCAACATAATGGCGCCGTTCATTAATAAATCCGATTGGTAATGCAACGAGTCAGCGGCAATCGCTGGTGAACCCGTTTGTTTGACCACGCGCTTTTGATAGATCACTAAGATCCCTGTTAACACAATGGCAAACAGACTAACCCAGATCCCCAGTTCAGGTTGGACCAACTCTTGGGGATGTAAAAAACGCTCAATACCTGATAGCACCAAGAAAAAGGCCGAGCCAGCGATAAAGGTCGATTGCGCTAATGCCGCCAAGGATTCCGCTTTACCATGGCCAAAACTATGTTCATGATCGGCGGGTTGTAGTGAATAACTTAAGATTAAAAAGCTCGTAAATGATGCGGCCAAATCCAATAACGAATCAACCAAGGAAGCCAATAAGGCCACCGATCCCGTTTGCCACCAAGCTAATACTTTAGTGACCAATAATATACTGGCAACGATCATTGCAGCGGTCGCTGCGCGCTTAACTAATACACCATATTGTTGGTTCATCACAACACCAAAAAACTAAAATTAAGAATATTGTTATAGAATAATGCTTTTGCTACAGTTCCAGCAATTGATTATTTCATTTATATCATTATAACCCTGATTAAATTGATTTATAGCATTTCCTTGCCATACTTTATAAACATTAATGATTAAACATTAATGATTAAACATTAATGATTAATGATTAATGATTAATGATTAATCATTAATCATCGAAGCGCGGAGCTGGTGATGGTTTTACTTTCAAGAGTTGTAGTTATTCTTTTTATAACTATGGTTTTGTCGGTAAATTCTCACGAAAATGAGCTTTCCACCACGAACAGTGACAACTCTAACCAAATCATTAGCCACATAAACACCTTGGAAATTAACCAACGTTTACAATATTTAAGCAGCCTCGAAGCAACAACTCACTGGCAACCTCTGACCTTAAAAGGATTAATAAAAATAGACGACAGCCATCCATTAATTCCACCAATATCGCAACGACTAATGTTATTACAAGACTTGCTGCCAATGACGTCAAATCAGCCTACACTGGAACTTATATTCACCAAGAACCTAGAACTGGCAATCATAAAATTTCAACGGCGTCATGGCCTCAAGCCAGACGGCATTATTGGACCAAACACCCTAAAATGGCTTAATACCTCTCCCAGCGAACGGGTCGATTTACTCACTCAAAACATGCAAAGGCAACAATCCTTTTTTAACAATTCATCGCTCAACTACCTGGTGGTTAATATTCCACAGTTTCAGCTTAGTTTGATCAAACAGGGTCAATTAGTTTTTGAGTCCCGGGTGATTGTTGGTCAAGCAAAGAGACCAACCCCTGTTATTGATGCCCAAATTAGAAATCTAGTGGTT
>JABSRS010000027.1:0-8400 GCA_013214885.1 Gammaproteobacteria bacterium | reverse complement strand
TAATCAAAATTGTTGTTACACCAAACGTTAGTTGTTTGTACAGTATAAGATGGAAGAAAAAGAAAAACCAAGACTGTCGAGGTTAACAGCCATAATTACGCAACTCCAATCCAAAAGAATTGTTACAGCAACGCAACTTTCCGAAAGACATAATGTAACTGTAAGGACTATTTATAGGGATATTAGGACCAAAATAATCAACAACAACAATTTTTTAAGCGACGGTAATTACGAAGTTTTTGATTACACAGGCAAACAATTAAAACTCGAAGATTACAACTGGGGCGACTTGGCGCGCGGTCGCTTTCCTTTTTCATTACGCCAAAAGCCAGGACCAACCAATACCCTAGGCAGGGTTAAGTTTTATTTCGATAATGCGCATAGTGTTTATTTACATGACACTCAAAATAAGAAGTTGTTTGACCGCTACCAACGCACCTTCTCATCAGGGTGCGTCCGGGTTGAAAAAGCGCTAGAACTGGCTAAGCTTTTTGCCAACCACCAGGTTGTTAACCAAAAACACTGGCAGCAAGCTTCAAAAACACCCTATATCAGTAAATGGCTCAAGTTAAATCAACCTTTACCGATTTATTTGGTTTATTGGACCGCTTGGATAGATCAAAACAATCAAACTCAGTTTCGAACGGATATTTACAACAAAGAAAATAATCCACTAAAAAACAACAACACAACAACATCGCTAGTAAAGGCAAAGTTTTAGCCTGACACGAATCGATCCAGGTCATATTTCAAACAACTCAAATTGATATTTTGAATCAAAAAAGGTACAGTCCTGTTCGTTTTTCGATAAATTATTTAGGATGGGTTGCTGTATGTCACTAGCGTGTTCCGCTCGCAGAGCGTTTATTAAAGGTCTTTGTGGCGTTGCTGTTACAAGTCTTGTTGCAACCAAAGGACATGCCAGTCCAGTAATCAAAGGTAGTCGCTCTTTAAATCTTTATAACCGTCACACCGGTGAAAGTGTTAACCATGATTTTTGGATTGATGGACTGTATCAGCCCGAAGCATTGTCTGGTTTTGATCAAGTACTACGCGATCACCGACAAAACATCGCGGCACCGATGGATAAACGCTTATTTGAGCTGCTTCATCAACTGCAAAGCGATCTTAATAATGATGCCCAGATTCATATTATTTCAGGCTACCGATCGCCGAAAACCAACGCAATGCTGTCAGCTAGAAGTAATGGTGTTGCCAAGAAAAGTTATCACATGCGAGGCATGGCGATGGACATCGCGATCCCTGGTGTTGATTTAGCGAATTTACGTGACGCCGCCAAAAATTTAAAGCTCGGCGGCGTTGGTTTTTATCCTAGATCTGGTTTCATCCACGTCGATACTGGACGAGTCCGAAGCTGGTAAGGCTTAACACAACCAACTACGTTGTTCACATAATGCCTCTAAAGCTACCGTTGCTTTAGGGTGTTCTTGAGCTTTGGCTTTTCTAAACCACTTAATAGCAGTAGTGTAGTTTCTGGTGACAGCGCGGGCATTTTTATACATTTTACCCATCGCAAATTGCGCGTCAGCATGGCCCTGATCCGCTGACTTGCGATAAAGTTTAATCGCAATATCGTCGTTTCTAGCAACTCCCTGCCCCATGGCATACATCACCCCTAATACATATTGTGCATAGGCATCACCTTCTTCAGCCAATGGCCTTAAATTAGTTAATGCGACGATGTAATCTTGGTCTTGATAGGCTCGAAAACCTTTTTCAATGGTTGGGTTAGCATTTAAATTAAATGAAAAAATACTTAATGTTACAAACGTTAATAGGATAAGTTTATTCATGTGATAAGCTCCTTTATTATTGTTATCTATTTATAAGTATACTAAATTCTGCGTAAATACTGGAGTGATCAGTGCTAAAAACAATTCGAAAGATGTTTGAACAGTTCGCCAGCGAGCAACCAACGCCAATTTCACCGCAACTAGCCTTGGCCGTTTTGCTTTGCGAAGTTGCCAATGCTGATATGAATATAGATTTGGATGAGCATAGCGCATTACATAAAATATTGGCCAGCAGTTTCGATCTATCATCAGTTCAAGCAGACGAACTTTTAAACCAGGCAAAAATAGAGCAGCAAGAATCTATTTCATTGCAAACTTTCACTCGGGTATTAACTCAGAATTTAGATCGTGACGGGCGAATAAATTTTATCCAGTCGATGTGGCAGATCGCCTATGCCGATGGCGAGTTAGACGGTCATGAAGAGTATATCATTCGTAAAATAGCCGATTTAGTTTACTTAAGTCACAGTGATTTCATTAAAGCTAAATTACAAGCTAAACCTTGAGTTGCCAATATTGTTGCGATCTAATAGCGTTACTTTTACAATAGGTTTTTTAGTCCTTGAGAGCTTAGCAGCATGTCATCAGAACGATACGGCACGACGTCAAATTATAAAAGCAATGAACAAGGATATCGCGATAAAGCGTTAAAGCTATTCCCTTGGATTTGTGGCCGCTGTACCCGTGAGTTTGTATTTTCAAATTTACGTGAGTTAACGGTTCACCATGTTGACCATGACCACACCAACAACCCGAATGATGGCAGTAACTGGGAATTGTTATGTTTGTATTGTCATGATAACGAGCATGCTAAATATACAGAGCACGATCAACACCCGACACGGGTTGATGCTGGTGATAACAACCAGGAAACGGCGACGTATAATCCATTTGCTGATCTACAAGCAATGCTAAAGAAGTAATTGTCACTTGCGCTGGCTAAAATAAACGAATACTGCGTTGCTTTCAATCCCAATAGCTAGCTATTGCTCAATCAAGCGCCTTGTCTTCATTTATTTTTTCTACGCGCAACAAGATCACAAACTTAATCAAATTGGTATGAGCCCAACGTTGTGTAATGACATCGTTGGGCTTTTTTATGGCTATGTACAAATTAGCTGTGTGAGGTACATAATTCATTGAAAGTGTTGGTATTTGATAAAGCAAGCTTGAGCAGATCCCCCATAGATGGGTTTACGGCGACTTGCTGTTCAAGTGGCAACACTTTACTCATACATAGCCTTTTTTATGGCTTATCTAACGGAGTACAGCTTGTTTGGTGTTGCCGTCAAACAGCAAACTACCTTTAATCTTTGCCGATTGGTAATTCAAACGATTTTTTTGATTAGGAAAATAATCGGTCAACAATTGATGATTAATCATAATACCTTTTAATACGGTATGAGCAGTAACTTCCTGATAGATGTAAGTATCATTAATCCCTGGATCAATGCCAATCCAGCTAATCGCTATCACGGTGCCGTCTTGCTCGGTTAAGCTAAAGCCATTTTCGACATATTGCTTAACCAATTTTTGATATTGATCGCTGTCGGCTGAAATTCTCAGTTGATAACGATCGGACAACAGTGTTTCAAGATCATGACTGGTAAATCGATGAATAATCTCGGTGTTTCCGGTGTAGGGGTTTACCGCAATATCGGTAGTCCCAACGAAGAAAGTGTGGCTAGCAGCACTAGCCACCAACCCAAACCACCCAATTAACAACCCACTAACTAATTTAAGCATTAGGCGGCGTCATCCTGCTTTTCTGGCGCCTTGTCATCTTTGTCGTCATCATCAGTTTTAAGCTTTTCGTTGTACTTTTGCATCAAGCTCTTCTTTTTCATTTTAAACAGCTCTAAGCGAGACTCCACTACCCGTGCTGGCCAGTAGTTGTTATTAACATCAACATCGGCAGTTTCCCAATACGGATCAAGTACAATTGAGCTAATCTCTTTATCAGTAATCAGCATTTTAGATACTTTTTCAGTATTTTTACGCCAAATTTGTGCTGACATCCGAATCACTTCTTCAGTGCCATCTTGGTAGGTCACTTGCAGAATAATCGGCATCACTAAACCGCCTTTATTGCTGAAATCTACCACGTAAAGATTGCTGCCATTTTTAAGTAACTCGACTTCCCAGTCTTCAAGCTTCTTTTGCGCTTTGTTGTACTTGTTGCGGTCGCTATTAGTGACGGTAAATTTGTCATGCTCATTGTAGAAATCGAGCAATTCTGGTTTGGCTTCAACTCGACGTGCCATACCCTTGTTACGCATTTCACTGATGTCTAATGGTTTAGCCTCGTGCTGCTGGCGATCCCAGGCTTTTTCAGTCTCAGGATCTTGACTGCCGATGTGAAGCTTGCGCACCTGATCAAGTGAAATATCAACATGATCGGTAGTGTAGAACCAGCCACGGATAAACCAATCTAAATCCACTGCTGAAGCATCTTCTAATGTTCGGAAGAAATCGGCAGGAGTTGGTCGTTTAAATTTCCAACGCTCGGCATATTCTTTAAAGGCAAAATCAAATAATTCACGACCCATGATGGTTTCACGTAAAATATTTAATGCCGTTGCAGGTTTGCCATAAGCGTTATTACCAAACTGCAAAATAGACTCTGAGTTAGTCATAATTGGCACTTGGTATGAGCTTTTCATGTAATCAGTAATGTTGCGGGCAGGACCACGGCGAGATGGGTATTTCTCTTCCCACGCTTGCTCGGCCAGGAATTGGACAAAGGTATTTAGCCCTTCATCCATCCAAGTCCATTGGCGCTCGTCAGAGTTAACGATCATTGGGTAGTAGTTGTGCCCTACTTCATGAATGATCACTCCGATTAAACCGTATTTGGTACGGCTAGAATAAGTCAGCTCACCGGTTTTCTTATCTTTCTTCGGGCGTGGGCCGTTGAAAGAGATCATCGGGTATTCCATGCCACCAACAGGTCCGTTAACCGAAATAGCCACGGGATAAGGGTACTGAAGGCTGTATTTATTGTACTGCTCGATCGTGTGAACGATCGCTTCAGTAGAGTAACGTTCCCACAGTGGGTTGCCTTCTTTTGGATAATAAGACATCGCGATAGTGTCGGTGTCGCCTTTTTTATAGCCTTGAGCATCCCAAATGAATTTACGTGATGATGCCCAAGCAAAGTCGCGAACATTTTTAGTTTTAAAATGCCAAGTCTTGGTTTTATTCGACTTGTGTTGCTCTTTTTCTGTCGCTTCAGCCTGAGTAACGATTAACACTGGCTTATCAGACTTACGCGCTTGCTTAAGACGCTTACGCTGAGTTGATGTCAGCACTGACTTAGGATTGTTCAGTTCCCCAGTTGAGGCAACAATATGGTCACTCGGTACGGTGATTTCAACATCGTAATCGCCAAATTCTAGCGTGAACTCGCCATTGCCTAAGAATTGCTTGTTTTGCCAGCCGTAAACATCATAGTAAGCCGCCATGCGTGGAAACCACTGGGCAACTTCATAAAGGTAGTTGTCGTCTTCTTTGAAATACTCATAGCCAGCACGACCGCCAAGCACTTTTTGTTCACGAATTTGATAATTCCAGCTAATTTTTAAAGTGGTTTTCTTACCAGACTTCAAGGCTTTTGGTAAATCAACTCGCATCATGGTTTCGTTAATAACGTAGTGCAATTTCTTACCGCGACCATCGGTCACTGCGGTAATATCAAAACCACCCTGGTGCAGATCGGTCTGTACCATGTTACGCATTGAACCATAACCGACTTTAGGATTGGTATGCTTGACCCCTGTGGTGCGGGTTAACTTAGCTTGTGAGTTTCTCATAAAACGATTTTGATCGAGCTGTAACCATAAATAGGTCAGCTTATCAGGCGAGTTATTGTAATAAGTAATGGTCTCTGAAGCGGTTAAACGTTGAGTTTTGTCATCCAACTGCGCTTTGATTTTGTAATCAGCTTGTTGCTGCCAATACTGATGGCCAGGTGCACCCGATGCTGTCCGATAAACAGTTGGCGTTGGCAGTAATTCATCAAGTTGACGAAATTTATCTTCAAATGGCTGCCCTTTTGCCATTAGCGGGGCACTAACCACCACTAATAGGCTAAATAGCATAGTTAAAAATTGCTTATTCATTAAAACGTCGACCTTATTATCATTGTATACAAACGTATTGTGGCGCGCTTTATAACATAACAAGCTAATACAATGTTGATTTAATTGTTTCAAATTATTGCAATCTTCAAACGATCAAATATTTAAACCACAACCTCAATAAATATCTGGTCAGCATAGGTTCATCAATGGCATCATATTCTTTAATTCAATCTATTGATAAACGGATTAAAAATGTTTTCTACCCCCGCACTTAATCGTTGCAGTTTTCGCCCCCTCCTATGGCTTATTTTAGCCTTAGCGTTAACAGGGTGTAGCCATAGAAATTTAATCAAAAGTGGTGAGCAATATATTGCCGCTGGAAGTTTCGAACGTGGGGTCAGTCAATTTAAGCAAGCCCTACAGGAAAAGCCCAACCACCAACCAACCATAGATAAGCTTCGCCAAGCGCAAGATAATTTAAACGCCTGGGCAAACCAGCTCGAAGTTAAAGCCGATTTGGCCAAAAATCGCCAACAACTCGGTAAAGCGATGTTGCTTTACAGTAAGGTTGCTCAATTAACTAATAGCCCGAGCGCGGTTAGTCAATACAAAGCAATATATAAAAAATTACGGCAACAGAGTGCGTTAAAAGTTGTATTGTTAAGTAATGGGGTCGGCATTGCTAATTCAGATCTCGCGGCGGTTTCAGGGATTATTTTAACCAACAATAAAAACACTGACCAAACCCTGTCTTTTAGTCAATCAAACCCCGTGTTCGAAATACAGCAATCGACATTAACCAAAACCGCCGAGTTTATCAGTGGTTATGAAACAAGAACCAACCCTGAGTTTATAAGAATTCAACATGATATCCGACACTTTCAGGATAATAGACAACATTTACGCCGTAAATTATCTCGCGCTAATCGCCAACTAAACCAACAAAGTTCACAATTACAGAGCCTAACGCAACAACACAATGCTATTAGGCAAAGACTACTGCAACAGGATTTATCGCCCGCATCCGTTAACAAATATCAACAACAACAAAGTAGAATTGACTCAAAAATAAGTCAAACCAAACAATTACAAACAAAAAATCGCCAGCTGCGTGATAAGGTTAAGCATGAAATATCTCATGAACACAATGAGTTATCACACCTAATTGATGACCTAGCAGTAACCCCAGGGGTTGTTTCTATGCCAGTATATTCTGATTACAATTACCAAGCGAAACTGCAAGTCAATTCGTTAAGTGCTCAGCTATACCTTAATTACAATAATGGTAAAACAACTAGCACTAGAATTGCGCAGGCGATTGTCAGCGATCAAGATGAAAGCCATCAGGCCCATCCGACCATCCAACTCGCCTTCAATCCCATGACCATTCAAAATCAGCAACAGTTAAGTCCCTTGCTAAACACACAATTAAGAAAAGTCTCGCAACGATTACTCGATGAACTAGTTGATGAGCAACGTCATTCATATATTCGATTAGCAAGTCAAAGTATCGACATCGATCAGACTTTTTCGCTCTGGATTGCACACGGTATGGTGAGTAAGAACGGGGCAATAGATTTGATTGCCGCTAAGATAAAACAATCGCTTATTATCGAATATGGTGTTGGCGGTGAGTTTGAAGTTAATGCATTACTTCACCGCTACCAGTAACGAGCCTATTTTTTGGTGTAGATATTTTCAGCACGATTAAACATGATCCAGCCTGCTAGGACGTATTTGTCATCTGAGATTGGTGTGTTGCCACGATGAGTATGAGTAAAGCCCGCAGGCGCAATAACTAAAGAGCCCTTTTTAGGTTTTACTTTAAGCTGTTGATAATGAAATTCGGTTTCTCCGCCCTCTTCAATATCATTAAGGTAGACCAAAAACAGTAAACTACGATGCAAATGCTCACACGTTTCATTTAACGGATAAATTTCTGAATGCCATAGCGGATAGCCACCCACTTGCTTTTGATATTTTTGAACATTAATTGGGCTCGAGCGAAACATCAACTTCACCAGCATGTCTAAGTTCGGAAGGCCAAGGCGTTCAAAATTATCAATGGTGACGGTGGTGGCTTGTTTAGTATCAGGATCTACCACCATCGGCGATAACGTACCGATCATTAGAAATGGATGCTTGGCAAAATACTGTTTTGCACAGTCAAATGTTGCGTTCATCACCCGCTGATTTAAATCCCGCCACTCGGGTAACTCCGACATGTATAAATCGGTGCTATTCTTTTTAGTATCATCAACACCACCACCGACGCGCCCAGACTTCTTATTAGGTGACTGCTCAAAGCGCTCAATAATTTCGTTACATAATTCGTCACTAAGTGCCTGCTCATAAACTTCAATAAACTTCGACATTATTATTATTATCCATAGCTAAAACATACAATTAAAAATAGCATACAAACACAGCACTAGTGACAATAAAACTATAAAAATCAACAAGCATTTATTATCCAACCATTTATCACCTACCGACGAACGATT
>JABSRS010000268.1 GCA_013214885.1 Gammaproteobacteria bacterium | reverse complement strand
CTACCATTGACTCGTAACTCAATATCACCCTGTTATAATACTAAGCACACATTAGATTGCTATGACAACTAAAGATCGCCAAATTTTCATGCCGTTACTAACCTTGTCTGGTGGTTGGTCGTAACGCTTATTGTGTTACGGGATTTTCTCAATGTTTTGCATTCTTGGCACCTATTTAGGATTACAGATTCAAGATGCTATCGCCAATACCCGAGCGATTGGCGCGGTGATGGGCGGATGAATTGGCGGACCGATGGTTGGTTTTTTTGTCGGTTTAACGGGCGGGCTTCATCGTTATTTTATGGGCGATTTTACTGATCTCGCCTGTATGATTTCGACAACAGCCGAAGGCTTACTTGCTGGATTACCGATGACCAATGCCGTAGGTGGTGCGTTGTTTATGAGTATGATTGCTCAAATCGTTTACGAAGAAACGGGCGTTGGTGCTGTTTCAATCACTGATTGCAATAAATTTTAGCCTTTGTCGGTATTGGTGCCGACCATCATTTGCCCGGCACGCCCATTTTGTTTAACACTCTCACCGATCAACCTATTAATATTAATCGTAAGCGTATTAATATTAGGTTTGATCACGATGGCTTTTGACATCGCTGCCGCGACCAATTCAGATAATGTGAATTCAGGCAGTAGTCGCTTAATCGTTGCTTTGTCACAGCCACTTAGTTTACACACGGCTTTGATCGTAACTTTAGCTCACGATCAACCAAGGTCTTCTTAGCATCTTCGACCTCGATCTTCAGTGCGTCAACGTCATACTGCATCTGATCAGCAAAAATAAGCGCATCCTCTGTCTGTTTATGATTTTGGATCCGGAGCTCAACGTATTGCAGCTTCTCCTGCTCAACTCTTTCTTCGGCACTGAGCAGGACCATGGACCATGGACCATGGATCATGGATCATAGTTTATTAGCAAACGAGTTCATGGATTGTTGCAACGGTTCAGGGAGCATCACGGCCAATGCATTCCCCGCTAATTCACTCCCCTCATTTTCTATCTCATATTCTCGTAAGTATTTGGTAAACGTTGAATAGCTACCACTGCCAAAGTAATCTAGTAATAGCCTGCTGGTCGGTTTATCCCAGTTCGCCTGTATCGCGGCAATCGCCTCGAATATCTGTGCTTTAGTTAGTTTTGCCATTTGAACACTCCATATATTAAAGAGAGCAACTGTAATGTGTAATTACAGTTACACATTACACTAGGCCAGTGTCTGCCACGCCGAGCATACCGCCGTTTTGCGCTGACGATTCACAACTGAGGGTTTACAACAAGTGCGGACCGTCTCATACACCGTGTGCGCTTTCCCTCCTTAGGACGATGATCAATGAGGTGACGCAATATTTTTTGAACTTCGGCGAGAATGCTCGCTTGCAGATCAAATTGCCCGTTATTGCTCTGGGTGATTTCCGTCTGCGACTCTTTTTTTATTCCAAATACCGCGATCATCTTGTCATTGGCCGCCAGTTCAGTATCCAGTGCATCTTCGTCGATCCATTTGGCATTGATTTTCTCAACCATTTTTATTGAAGTATGACCAAGTTGTTTGGCTATCCACTGCACCGACGTTGGTTGTCGAGTCAGCGCGAGATCAACTAATTAGCACATGGCCTTAACGCCTTGGTCTGTCAGCTTTAAAATTCTGTCCGAACCAGCGGTTTGAGTGCATTTGAATATACCATCCACCAGCGCCAAATCGACCGTTAATGTTGCTTTCGCTTTATTAAAAGCTTCCTTTGTTAATGCGAGTAAATCACTGATCCTTAGCCCCGTGGCAATATCCACAATGATCAGCAAGATTTCGATGGCACTATCCTTATTAGGCGCAATCAAAGTATCAATTTTAGTAAAGGGATCGGGTTCAGCGAGTACAACTTTATAATTTTCGATTTTTGCCATCGGGTTAGCGGTGATGATTCCATCGCTATATGCTCGTCGAAAAGCCGAGCTTAAAATTTCCTTCAATACGCATTTTTTTGATCTGCTCACTTTGCGGCGATAAGGGGTCTAGGTAGATGCGGCCATTTTTGTTTTACAAATAATGACGTTTTCTTCCAATGATCTTCCCAAGGTTTTCATTAGTTTATTCATGGCAAATCCTCGCTGTTTTTTTACACGCCAACCCAAGTAATTGAAAAATAGATCAAATACATATAACACCATGTCTTGTGTGGTATGTTTTCGCGGATGTATATTTGGTTAAAAACCAACAGGAACCAGAATAAATTGAGTACTAGGCACCTATCAAAATAAACTAAACAAATTTAAAATATTTTTAAATACGGACTAAATCGGCCGGAATTAACTCAATTTTTTTAAGCAGTGATAAATTGACCCGCTTACCATAACGGCCAAAGGTTATCCTCGTTATAGAATGACCGACTATTTCGGCGACAATGTGCTCTGGTACATCTCGTTGCTGGAGTTCATCAATAAAGGTATGACGAAAGCTGTAGATGGTGGGACCACTTTTACCTAAGATCCCGGCATGATTGAGGTGGCGGTAGAAGCGATTCACGAGTGCCGCGCTCCAATCTTTGTACTTAAATGAAGGTTTGCAATCAAACAGCAGCTTCTTCCTGCCCTTTTTCCTAGTCGCAACATATTCCAAAAAACCACGCGCCAGCAACGCAGAGTGGATCGGTACAAACCGGTAAGCATTTAAATTTTTAAGATCAATCCCCTCATCTGCTGAATCTACTTGGATATAATGCACCCCACTCTGACATTTGATATTGCACACTTGCAGTTGGCATGCTTCAGCGGGAATAGTCTGCCATAAAGTGATAACAGCGGTACTCAGGTGTCCTCCAGACGTATTTTTTTGGATCTAGCGGCCAACTCATCCCTGAGCCAGGTAAATATTTGGGTAAGTTACTGGGGTGACCAGCGCTTACGCTCATCATCAGGTCGCTTGATCGGTTAACACGCAATATTGAAAGAACTGGCGAATAGCGCTGAAATATTCTTTATTGGTTTTTAAACTTCGTCGTTGGATGATCTAGAAACTACGATAGTCCATCGCCGCCTTACGGCTAAATAGCACGGGACGTTGCGTGTGGGTCCATTTAACAAAATGACCCACACGTAGACTCAACGGGCTGATCGAGCGCTCACTGATCGCTTCGGCGTGCTTGGATTCGATGAAGGCACTGTAGGCCTCTTTAATGGTGCGATAACTTATTGCATTATTATCTACCGCCAATGAAATGATGGCGGGGGCAACCAAGCAGCTTGTTTTTAATTAGTTGATGCAACAAGGGATTAAGGTGGTTAATGACGCTAAACAAACAATCGTGATTGAAAGTTTAAAAAGTAGTTAAATAGACCATTAAATTCTACAAATACAGAATTAATAAATATATACTGCGTGCATACTAATTCAATAAAATTAACAGTGACTTATATTTATGTATGCTAATAGGATGCAAAATATATTTACCACTAAAATAAAAGATATAATTAATATGTTTAAAATTAATAACTTAAATAGCGTTAGTCACTCATGCTAGCCAAAAGGATAATTCCCTGCTTAGATGTCAAAGATGGCATGGTGGTTAAAGGGGTGCAGTTTCGTAACCACGAAATTATTGGTGACATTGTGCCATTGGCGAAACGCTATGCTGTTGAAGGCGCTGATGAACTGGTATTTTACGATATTACCGCATCATCAGATGACCGAATTGTTGATAAAAGTTGGGTCGAACGCATTGCCGAGCAAGTCGATATTCCATTTTGCGTTGCTGGCGGGATCAAAAGCATTCGCGATGCCGCTAAAATACTAGAATTTGGTGCCGATAAAATCTCGATTAATTCACCCGCTTTAGCTAACCCAGCTTTGATTACCGAGTTAACCCACGAATTTGGTCAGCAATGTATTGTGGTTGGGGTTGACAGTTTTTTTGACCAAGCGACCGGTCAGTATCAGGTTAAGCAATTTACGGGTGATGCCAGAAAAACTCGCACTACGCAGTGGCAGACCTTAGATTGGATCAAAGAAATTCAGCAACGGGGCGCGGGAGAAATCGTGCTTAATGTCATGAACAAAGACGGCGTGCGTGATGGCTACGATATCGAACAATTAACCGTTGTGCGTGAAATTTGTCAGGTGCCATTAATTGCCTCTGGCGGTGCCGGCACTATGGCACATTTTAAAGATGTATTTTTAGATGCCAAGGTTGACGGCGCTCTCGCCGCCAGTGTATTCCACAAACATATTATAGAAATTGCCGAGTTAAAAACATATCTTGGCCAACAAGGGATAGTAATCAGACCATGCTAAATATTGATCAACTTGACTGGGAAAAAGTCAACCAACTGCTACCTGTGATTGTCCAAGATGCGACATCAGGTAAAGTCCTCATGCTTGGTTATATGAATAAAGAGGCATTAGCTAAAACCCTAGAACTTAACCAAGTGACCTTCTATTCGCGCACTAAAGAGCGACTGTGGACCAAGGGTGAAAGCTCAGGTAATTTCCTTGAGGTTAAGGACATTAGCCAAGATTGTGATAATGACACCCTACTCATTATGGCCAATCCTATTGGTCCTACTTGCCATTTAGGTACTCAAAGCTGCTTTGCCGATAGTGACGGTTTTAGTCTCGACTTTATTAGCCAGCTTGATGGCGTGATTGACGATCGTTTTATAAACCGTGATAACAACAGCTACACCAGCTCATTGTTTGATAGCGGCGTTAAACGAATGGCCCAAAAAGTTGGCGAAGAAGGCGTCGAAGTTGCCCTAGCTGCCGCAACTAATGATCGCGAAGAATTAGTTAATGAATCTTCAGATTTACTTTATCACTTATTGGTATTGTTGCGATCTCAAGCTGTGCCATTGACCGAAGTTATCGACAATTTAAAGCAGCGTCATCAGTAAATCATGAATCCGTGTGTCAAACTCCCTGTTTGACACCTATTTTACCACCATCTAAATCAAGCTTTATTCAATCACACTTACCACGCCAAACCTCAGATCAACAAACCCAACAGCCGCAACATTAAAGCAACACACAATTAACAATTAGACCAAATGACTAACACCAGAGTGCTTTAATCGTTTATGCTTTTCCTGCATATCTTATAAAAATAGATAAATGGACCGCACAACCTATAACAATAAAGGAAGCAGAGATGAAAAAATCAATGATTTGTACATCCGTGGTAGTCGCACTTAGTGCGTTAAC
>JABSRS010000267.1 GCA_013214885.1 Gammaproteobacteria bacterium | reverse complement strand
GAAGTCATTGATTTACGTACTATTTTACCATGGGATATTGAAACCGTAGCCAACTCTGTGACGAAAACAGGTCGCTTATTGGTTAGCCAAGAAGCGCCACTAACGGCTGGTTTTGCTAGTGAAATTGCGGCAACCATTCAAAATGAGTGTTTTTTACATCTTGAATCGCCAATTAGCCGGATTTGTGGACTTGATACCCCATACCCACTAATCCAAGAAAAAGAATATGTCGCGGATCACCTAAAAATATACGAAGGGATTAAACGTTCCGTTAATTTTTAGTGATGGCAAGGGTTCAATCAATTTGGTTGAACCTAATAATATTTTTAAGCACTAGGGTGCTTTTGGTTAAGGAATTAGAATAATGGCACAAGATTTTTTATTGCCGGATATTGGCGAAGGCATTATTGAGTGTGAACTGGTCGAATGGTTAGTTGAAGAGGGCGATGTTGTGGTTGAAGATCAACCTGTCGCCGATGTAATGACTGATAAAGCACTGGTCCAAATCCCATCAATGCACAACGGTGTGGTCGCTAAACTTTATTATAAAAAGGGTGAAATTGCGAAAGTGCATTCGCCATTGTTTTCGATTGAAATCGAAAACACCAGTCCCACCATCGACAGTCAACCTGAGCCCGCTAACGGCCTGATCAGAACCTTTGAATTACCAGACATTGGTGAAGGTATCGTTGAATGTGAAGTGGTTGATTGGCTAGTCAGTGTTGGTGATGAAATCGTCGAAGATCAGCCGATTGCTGATGTCATGACCGACAAAGCGCTAGTACAAATTCCTGCGATGGAAGCTGGTGTGATTACTCAACTGTTTTGCAAGAAGGGCGGAGTCGCCAAAGTACATGCGCCATTGTTTAGCTATCGGGTTAGTGGTGAGGACAGTGAAAACGCGTCGACACCAGTGGTCACCGCAGTCAATAATACAATCAATCAGACACCTGAAACCGTGGTTGATCGCACTGCCAACAATAAAAAAGCATTAGCCAGCCCTGCAGTACGTCGAGTGGCTCGTGAACTCAATATTGATTTAACCAAAATCAGTGGTTCAGGTAAAAACGGTCGTGTTTACAAAGATGATGTGATTAAGTTTGGCCAAGCACCTGTTGTGGTAACGCCAACTGTTCAACCAGCGGCTCCAGTTAAGGCGGCGGTTGCCAGTACTGAGCAACAAACGTCAAGAGTTGAACCGTTAAAAGGCATCAAAGCCGCGATGGCGCGTCAAATGGTGGCCTCCGTGTCAACAATTCCCCACTTCACCTATTGTGAAGAAATTGATATGACTGAGCTGGTTGCATTTCGTGGCAACCTTAAGGCTAAGTATCAAGAGCAGGGCATTAAATTAACCATGATGCCGTTTTTCATTAAAGCGATGTCATTGGCGATTAATGAATTCCCAATTCTTAATAGTCAACTTAATGATAACGCCGATGAAATCAGATATTTCAACAATCATAATATTGGGATGGCGGTTGACAGTAAAATTGGTTTGTTAGTCCCTAACGTTAAAAGTGTCCAAACAAAATCAATTATTGATATTGCTAATGAGGTGACACGTTTAACCGACTCTGCCCGTCAAGGTCGATTGAGCCAAGCAGATATGTCAGGTGGTACTATTACCATTTCGAATATCGGTGCGTTAGGCGGTACCATCGCCACGCCGATTATCAATAAACCAGAAGTGGCTATTGTTGCACTGGGTAAATTACAAACTTTACCGCGGTTTGCAGCAGATGGTAGCGTTGAAGCCCGCAAAATTATGCAAGTGAGCTGGTCTGGCGATCACCGAGTGATTGACGGCGCCACGATTGCTCGTTTTTGTAACTTGTGGAAATCGTACCTTGAAGATCCTGCCTCAATGTTAATGACCATGTCATAGGTTAGCCGCAGAGCACTAGCGAGATTGAAAAAGAGAATAACTTGATGTTATTCTCTTTTATGTTCAGGATGAACGGCATTCCACGATGGGCATGCAGCAGCCTAGTTTGGGGCTTGTTTAGCGCAGTGTTTATGGTTATGATAAATTAAACCTGTTGATGAAAAACTTATTATGTTTTATACACCTGCATTTAATAACCGCTGTGTGTTACCTCCTGCAAGTTGGGATGAGTTAGCGCAGGGAAAATGGCTCTTAGACCAAGTGAATGTTGGTCTAAGTCAATGGTGGCCACGTATTTTTGGTTATCACCTGTTAAAAGTTGGCTCTTTAAGCCATCAAATTGATACTAGCGCCTGCTCGATTGGTCGTCAATTTAGTGTTTCGCCAACGTTAGGCACCGATGTTGTCGCTGATATTTCACGTTTGCCTTTTCAAGAATCTTCGATCGATGCTTGCTTGCTCAGTCTATCTTTAAATTTTCACCATAATCCCCATCAAGTGTTACGTGAGGTTAATCGAGTCACCGTTGCTGGTGGTCATATTATTATCATCGGCCTGAATCCCTTTAGCCCGTTAGGGTTGGTCCATTTAAATCCACAACTAGGGCATAAATATCCATTTAATGGCCGTTTTTACTCGGTAGGGCGAGTTCATGATTGGCTGGGTTTATTAGGGTACAAAGTGATTGCCGAACAAAAGTTAATTTATTCAAGCCTGTTGATGAAGCCTCATCGAACTCACTATTTGCAACAAGTTATGCAACATAATCTGCCGAGTTTTGGTTCTTTCTATATGATAATGGCCAAGAAACTAGTGAGGCCTTTAACGCCAGTTAAACCGAGGTGGCAATTAAATTCAAAACCAAGCCTGACCCCGATAGCGACAATGCAAAATGGCAATACCAAAACGATTGATGATTTTATAAATATTAGTGGTAACAATAAATAAATACTGCCCGAAGGGTTCAACTAGAGGCGTCCTGCGCCGCGTTATTCGTCTTTCACTTGGAATAACCAGGCCACAATCCTCATGCCTTGCTCAGAACACCTTTAGTTGAACAAAATTTAAGCTAAAAAGATCAGCAGATCCTAATTGGTCATGAGAATTTGTTTCAGCTTCTGAGGCAACTTGGTATGATAGTTTAGATTTTTTTTAGAGTAAGCAATGATGACACAACAATCTTATCAACGTCAGGTCGTACTGGATACTGAAACTACGGGTATGAACCAATCGGGCGTGGCAATATACCTCGGCCACAAAATCATCGAGATTGGCTGTGTTGAGGGGATTAATCGCCGGCTTACGGGCCGAACTTTTCATGTATATATCAATCCTGACCGCTTGGTTGATGAAGAAGCATTTAAAGTTCACGGCATTAGTGACGATTACTTACGTAATAAACCGCGATTTGGCGAGATAGCCCAAGATTTTATCGACTTTATTGCTGGGGCTGAATTGATCATTCATAACGCTCCCTTTGATGTTGGTTTCATGGATTATGAATTTGGCTTACTGGGTCGGGGGATCCAAAAGACCAGTGAGATGAGTGGCATTCTTGATACATTAGTCATGGCTAAACAATTGCATCCAGGGCAACGTAATAGTCTTGATGCCTTGTGTAAGCGTTATGAGATTGATAACTCATCACGTGAGCTTCACGGCGCATTACTCGATGCCGAAATATTGTCAGATGTTTATCTGTTTATGACGGGTGGCCAGACCAAACTGAACTTGTCGCTTAACTCAGATCAAGAGCACAGTGATGGTTCGGCTCAAGCAATAGATTCATCACTTATGCTGAAAATCATCGCTGCTACTGCTGGTGAACTGGAATCACATCAAGCAAGACTTGAGGTGGTCAAAGGCAATGGTGGAAGTTGTATGTGGCTCGATAATTAAATAGTAGATAATAGTATTCAGGGAGTAGAGTTTGATTAGATTTAAGTTGGGACGCATTAGCAAGCCATGGCGATTGTTGGTATTAATCATTGGTTGTAGCCTCACACCACTTACTATTACCGCGTCGTTAGCGGATACCAATAGCGGCGACCAGAAAATACAGCTGTTGTCTAATCGATTTCGGGTCGACCAAGCCGTCGATAAAATATTATTTATCATCGATCGGGTGCCTGAAAGTGCGGCGGTGATATTGGTGCAGCCCGACGGCAGTAAATTGTATTCTATCCGCAAATATAAAGGCGTTAAATGGATGGATGGTAATGCGGGTGACATGATTGAAATCACCAATCCACAAATTGGTCCTTGGCAAATCATCGGTGATATTCTACCAAGTAGTGAGATTCGGCTGGCGACATCATTAAAACTTAACGTCAACCCGATCCCGAATGAACTTTTTGTTGGTGAAGAAATAAAGCTGACCTCGAGTCTGGCGTTTGATAATAAATTACTAAAAATCGAACAAGTTGATGACTTAATGAAGCACGAGGTCTTTTTACGTAGTGTTAATGACCCCGGGGCTGAAAATTTCGGCGCTGGTATTTTTAGAATTGGCGAATTTATTGATGACGGGTACGGGTTCGACAGTAAATCAGGCGATGGGATATTTACTGGGCGGCTCAACTTAAACAAACCAATCGGTAATTATGAGCTGGTGGTCAGAGTCGCCAATAAGGTTTTTGAACGAGAATATCATCAGCCCTTGCTCTTGAGACTAAAACCGATAAAAGTTGATTTATTATCTGCGGCCATTGATGGCCAATACACGCTGCGTTTTCTTAGTGACCCAAATATTGCCAACTTAAGTCAGATGTTAATCCAGGTGAAAGTAACATACCCTGATGACACAGTGACCCATCATAGTATTGAAGGGGTAGTGGCAACACACTTAGTTCGGTTAGAGCAGGTGACCAAGCCTGGACGCCATAAAGTTGATATCGATGTGGTTGGGACCACTGTTGCTGGGCGGGATTTTAAATTTACGTTAAAGGAGATTAAGTTCAGGGTTAATGCATTACCCCAAGCACAGGCTAAGGAAGCACTAGATATAAAAGAGCGTGAAAGTAAAAGTGCCTTTGAGCAAAAGCTGCAACGAAAAGTCGCCAAAGAAATCCGACAGCAAAAAGATCACAAAAGAACATTAATACTGATTGCCATCATGGTTAATGTCATTTTATTACTGATAGGGAGCTTGTTGTTGTGGTTGTTTTTTCGGACCAAGCAACCAAAACTGTCAAAAGAGCAGAAAGCTAAAGTAAAAGCGGATAAAGCCCAAGCTAAAAAAGATGCCAAAGAAAAGAAATCAGCCGCTAAATAATAGTAGTAGTGTCTTTTTTCATCGTGAGTATATGCTTTTTTGGTCGATTTGCT
>JABSRS010000266.1 GCA_013214885.1 Gammaproteobacteria bacterium | reverse complement strand
GAAACCGTTGTTTTGTCTTTAAGCTGCTACATAAGTGCTAAAAAGTTGAATTTAAATAAACAATATTGAATTTTGACAACATCTGTTACAAAATTAGACTCGCAAAACCAATGAAATCATTTAAAATATAGCTAATAGGATTAATTAGAGAACTTTAATGAAAGAAGATAAAAACGTTTTACTTAGAATAATCTCCTTTGTCTGGGCGATTATTAACAATACAAGAAAACTCATTTTAAATTTGATTTTCTTTGGCTTGATTATTGTCTTAATCGCGACAGGAAGTCAGCAAGATCAACAACCAAAAGTTGAGAATGCAGCGCTATTACTTAATATCCAAGGTAATATTGTTGAGCAAAAGAAACCTGAAAATCCGCTTGAGGAGCTCTCTCAAGAAGTATCAGGTGGCCCTGCTTCTCAGTCTGAAACCCTACTGTCAGACATTTTGTTTACCATCAATAATGCCGCAACAGACGATAATATAAAAATGATGGTCATTGACTCTGGTTCAATGTCGCATGGCTCTATCGCTAAATTGCAGTTGATTGGACAAGCGATTACTGAGTTTAAGAAAAGTGAAAAACCAGTTTATGCCATCGGTGGACACTACAACCAAGCACAGTACTACTTAGCAAGTTTCGCTGATAAAATATTTATGAATCATAAAGGGATGGTATCAATTGACGGTTTCGGTCGTTACCGCCTCTATCATAAAAGTTTATTCGACAAGCTAAAGATTAATACTCATGTTTTCAGAGTGGGTACTTATAAGTCTGCTCTTGAACCGTATTTACGTGATGATATGTCAGATGCTGCTAAAAAAGCTAACAAAAGCTGGCTTGGCGATTTGTGGCAAGCTTATGTTGATGATGTGTCCCAGCAACGTGGGATGTCTAATGCTGAGTTTGACCTTAACCTTGACAGCTTGCTAGCGTCATTAAATCAAGCCGATGGCGATTTCGCCCAACTAGCAATCGATTTAAACTTGGTTGATGTTATCGATTCTGACTTTAACATTATTTCTGCGATCGCTGAGGTGGTCGGTCAATCTAAAAGTGGCTTAAGTTATAACAAAATCCGTTTAAACGACTATGTTACGGCTAATTTGACAGTCTCTCCTTTTGCCCCTAAAGCTAATATCGCGGTTATTGTGGCCAAAGGCACGATCCTAAACGGCCACCAGCCAGCCGGAACAATTGGTGGTGCGAGTACCTCATTATTGTTACGAAAAGCGCGCTTAGATGACAACATAAAAGCGGTTGTACTGCGTATTGATACTGGTGGCGGTAGTGCATATGCCTCTGAGCAGATCCGTCAGGAAGTTTTAGCGCTTCAAGCCGCTGGAAAGCCAGTGGTTGCATCAATGGGTAGTGTTGCAGCGTCGGGTGGTTACTGGATTGCTGCCAGTGCCGATACCATTATTGCCCAACCAACGACGATCACCGGTTCAATTGGGATCTTTGGGATGATCAATACGTTTGAAGATAGTTTGGCCTCAATCGGTGTATTTACCGACGGTGTTGAAACCAAAGAATTAGCCGGTATCACCATTACCCGTGATTTGCCACAAGGCTTTAAAAACCTGATGCAACGCTTTATTGAGCATGGTTATCAGGAATTTTTAACCCTGGTTAGTACATCACGCAATATGACGATGGAACAAGTTGATGGTATTGCCCAGGGCCGAGTTTGGTCTGGTGCCAAGGCCTATGAATTTGGTTTAGTCGATCAGCTTGGTGATTTTGATTTAGCCATCGAAGAAGCGGCTAAATTAGCAAGTCTTGATACATTTAGTACCAAAGTGTTTGAGAAAGAATTAACGCCAATGCAAGAGTTCTATCGCAAACTAACGGGCAAAGTTGTAGTGGCTCTTGGTATTGAACAAACGCCTAGCTCACCTCTGATGTCATTAATGTCGCGAGTTAATCAAGAGTTTACGTTGCTTAATCAATTTGATGACCCTCAGCATGCTTATTTATATTGCGCCGAGTGTAAGCAGTAAATAACCCTTGCGTTAATCAAGCCCAAACCTTTATACAGGTTTGGGCTTTTTTGTTTTTAATCCTTAAGCAGTAGCCAAGCCTCACCACTAAAAGTTATAATGTTTCAAATTAATAAATTACGCTAATCTCATGACAAAAAAGAAGATCTACATTGCTTACACTGGCGGCACTATAGGTATGACGCCTTCAGAGCATGGCTATATCCCGCAGAAAGGTTTTTTGACCCAATGTTTGGCTGATAATGCTGAATTCACCCGAGATGAAATGCCCCACTACACCATCAATGAATATTCGCCATTGATTGACTCATCTGACATGAAACCTAATGACTGGCAGCGTATTGCTGATGATATTGCAGCGCGCTATGACGAATATGATGGCTTTGTGATCCTGCACGGCACTGATACCATGGCTTACACAGCATCAGCACTGTCTTTTATGTTTCAAAATTTATCAAAGCCGATTATTGTCACGGGCTCACAAATTCCATTCTCGCAATTACGCTCTGATGGTCAATCTAATTTACAAAATGCTTTATATATTGCTGCAAATTATCAGGTTAACGAGGTATCACTGTTCTTTAATAATCGTTTATTGCGTGGCAATCGTTCAACTAAGGCCTACTCCGATGGGTTTAACGCTTTTGATTCACCTAATCTCCCTGAGCTATTGACCGTTGGGATCAATATTGAGGTCAGCGATTTTGTGTTCAACACGATACCTCCCATTGGCTTAGCTGTTGAAGCCATTACCGAACAGCCGATTGGTGTGGTGATGCTGTATCCAGGCATCAGTGCTACCGTGGTTGCTAATATCATTAAACAACCCGTGAAAGCGCTAATTATGCTGAGTTACGGTGTCGGCAATGCGCCGCAAGATCCCCAATTACTCAAAGTGTTAACCATGGCCAACGATAATGATATTGTGATTGTCAATTTAAGCCAATGCCACCGTGGACGCGTTAATATGTCTGGTTATGCGACTGGTAATTCACTGATGCGATGCGGGGTAATTAGTGGCCATGATATGACCATAGAAGCAGCGTTAACCAAGCTCCATTGGCTATTAAGCAAAAATGTTAGCACCAATGAAATAAAACAGTTGATGCAACAAAGCGTTAAAGGCGAATTAACGCCCTAAATAACATCCGTGTTTTAGATCATAGGTTTATTTATTAACATTTACACGGACGATTTCTTCTTCGTCTTTAAATTGACGCTTTAATTGCGATTTACTGTGGTTGTTAAACACGCCATTCTTGCCGATAGTGTAATGGTCAGTCTGTGCTAAATGGGTAGCTTGATACAACATCATCCCCTGAGTTGCTTGGATCCGTTGAGCGTCAGTTAGTCGTTCGCCATTAGGCCATTTACCAATTTCAACCCCTTGTTTTAATATTTCATAAACCGCAGGTGACATGGCTTTGATTAACTGTTCTATTTGCATAATTACTTCCTAAATAAATTCTAACAATGGCTCTGACGATGCATCTAACGACGTTTATTAAAAATCAATCTGGCACGGTTAACTATATACCAAATAAAACCAACGACAATCAGCCCCTGTCCGCCGAGACTCAACCAGCTTTCGCCAGGTTTATCTTCCCAATACCATAATGAAAAACCACCGACGAACAATAGCAGTGCCATAAAAGTTTGCACTTGAATCGATTGATTTTTTTTAATTTTTAACACCCGATGCTTAGAGGCTATTTGCTCGTTACTCATTGCACCGATGTCACCATCACACTGATTACATACTCTTGACTTGTCGGATATCTGATGCTGACAAAATGGACAGGATATGATCGCCATAAAGCTACAATACTCATTTTATTAAGATGGTGGGAATTTTATAGAGAGCGTAAGGGATGTACAAGAAAAATCCGCAGAAAACACTTAACTACGGATTTAAACATGCTTAAGGGGCACTAACACCTGCAGAAATGAATGGGATAAGACGACGGATTAAATCTTCGATGTCAACATCCTGATTAAAATCTGACTTGGCGATATCAGTAAGTGCATTACTCGAGGCCATCGTAAATACCACAGTACCAAGAGTAAAGTGCAGCCGCCAGAATATTTCAGCCTTACTTAAATGTGGATTTGCTTGCCTTACTGCATCATTAAAAGCAACCATAATGTCACCATAATGAGTGGTAATAAACCAACGCAGATGCCCTTGGCTTTCAATATAACCTCGACCCAACAGCTGAAGGAACATCGTCGTACCACGATGTCTAAATGTATTGAGTGCCAGTAATGGCTCAATCAAACAGCTAAACACCTGATGCTGCGTATAGCGGTCACCCTGACTATTCAATGATGAGATGGTTTGTTCTAGTGATGGCACAAACACCTCAAGATAACGAGCAAGGACTGCTTGAATCAATTCTTTTTTCGAACCAAAATGATAGTTTACTGACGCTAAATTAACTTCGGCTTGACTAGTGATCAGTCGTAATGAAGTATCGGCGAAGCCACGCTCTGCAAAGAGTTGTTCGGCGGCATTTAGTATTTTTGTTTTTGTATCGAGTTTTTGCACTCTCAAGGCGCCTTTTTATTAAACAGATGTTTTAAATATAACTGGTTACGTAATTCTGTCAAGTATTGATCGGCTAAATATTACAACTTTGGTATAAGCTAGTAAAAAAAGGACAATTAGCGGCAGTTGGTGAAGTGTTTGTTATCGTTGAAATGAGTGTTCTAAACACAACAGCTTCCCTGCCGTTATGCTTGTATAAGTTTTAACTGATGTTTTAACTAATGCTTCAGTTATTTTTTAGTGTATTTGTCCATCCACGATAGGACATTGCCATACCATTGGACTTTATTGTCGTTATTTAAGATCCAATGGTTTTCATTTGGAA
>JABSRS010000265.1 GCA_013214885.1 Gammaproteobacteria bacterium | reverse complement strand
AAATATGAAATAAACAACACCGTTATCATTTGTTTTAACCGTGAAAAATGATCACCTTTTTAGTGGAATTGGTATTACATATGATTGAAAGGAATATTTTTATTAGGGACATCAAATGCTAGGTAACAAAGTAAACTTCACCACCATTAACATACTAATGGTCTTTTAATGGCGATTCAATCCTCCCCCTCGCTTGCCAAGCAAGTTTTTAACGGCACTAAATGGTACGTGGCAATGCGTTGGTCGATCAAAGGGATGGGGTTCGTTAGTTCGGCATTTTTAGCAAGATTATTAGTACCAGAAGATTTTGGGCTTGTTGCAACGGCCATGGCAATCTTTGGTTTAGTCTCGCTATTATTCGAATTTGGTGTTAATTGGGCGTTAATTCAAAATAGCGAAGCTACCGATCAACATTTTGATACCGCATGGACTATTCGATTATTACAGTCGGCAGTCGTATCGGTGCTACTAATGTTAACCTCACCATACATAGCCCAATTTTATCAAGATCCAAGAATAGAACTGATTATCCAGATAGTTGCAGTGGCAGCGCTGATCGGCGGTTTTAAGAATATTGGTACAGTAAAATTTCAAAAAGAACTGCAATTTTCCAAGGATTTTTATTTAAATGTATTACCGAAAATCTTTAGTACCTTGATTACCATTGGGCTTGCATTTTACTATAAGTCCTACATGGCCTTAGTCGTGGGAACACTGATAAGTATAATCATCAATGTAGCTGCAAGTTACCTAATGAGCGGCTTCAGGCCTAAATTATCCTTAGCAAAATTTTCAGAAATATGGGGGTTTTCACAATGGATTTTGGTTCGGAACTTTGCTCAATATATTTCGACCACTGGTGATATATTGATCCTTTCAAGTATCACCTCGGTTACCAACTTGGGTTATTACCGCTGGGCTAGTGAGCTGTCGCTATTGACCAATACTGAAATCCAACAGCCATTTGCCAGAGCTTTGATTCCTGCTTTAGTAAAACTTAAGCAGGATAAAAAACGGCTTATTGCCGCCTATATCAAGGCGTTATCAGCAATGACACTATTAGCGATACCGATAGCACTAGGTTTTGGCGCCGTGTCGCAAGAGTTGATTCCATTATTTTTAGGCGGTGGCGATAAATGGCTACCAGTAGTACCTTTAATTGAATGTTTGGTCTTTTTTTCTGTATGCACATCCATGTACACCATTTCTGGAAATTTACTCACTATTACCGGTAATGTTAAATACACAGCCTATTTATTTTGGATTCAGGCAATCATTATCATCGCCACCATGTTTCCAGCATTTGAGCTGTTTGGGCTATTAGGCATTGTTTATACCCGAGTGTTAATTGGGATTATTATGTTTTTTGTGGTCCATTATCTAGTGAAGAAACGCTGTGGTGTTACCTTTAGCCAAATTATCAATATAGTATGGCGACCATTGTTAGCTGGTTTAGCTATGTATGCAATCATCATTAATTTAGCGCAGATATTAAATTTAGATGATGGATTATTGCTGGTGGTAAAAATACTGCTTGGGGCAATTTGTTATGTGTCATTTATTCTGGGGTTATGGTTGTTATGCAACAAACCACCATCCTTGGAATCCGAAATAATTCAAGCATTAAAAGCATTTTTTCAAGTTAAGATTGCCAAGTTCAAGTAGAAAATCAAATGAGAGAATACTTCTACTAAATTAGTCTATATTTAGTAGATAACCTAAATCCTGAATAAACAAATCTAGATTAGGTGAAATAATTACAAAGGGGTGTATTTGCCACAGGGAATGCAAAACGGATTGCTAATATTCAGGGACATCGGCTTACTATGAACATTATCTATAGCAACAAGTTACTTCAATTAATACTAGAGATTAAAAAGAACCAACAACCAAATACCAGTGTCCTGATAGTGTTAATTAATCGCTTGAAAATTTCCTCACGGGTCATTTTTCAATGTGTTTTTTATTGGTTCAAGGGCCAGAACGTAACAATAATAACGGGGGACACCATCAGATTTGGCTCTGGGTCTTTTGAGTTACTAGAACTAAAGTTAGCAAATTTAATTCCAAGCTTATGGCAGAGCAAACTAAATATTGAGTATATTAAACCAGACCATCAAGGTATTTCTTTTCGTGATCTTTTGAAGCAAGAGCTTAAGGCCACAGAGAATGACACCATAGAGTTTATCTTAACAACCCATAATATATTATTAATAAAATATCAAATTAACCAATGTTTCATGATGACTAAAGTGGCACTAACCGATGCTGCAAAAGTTTATTTACAACGACAAGTGGTCGGCTTAAAAAAACACCAATACTTGTCTGCGTTACACGCTATCAATCTTGAATCACCTAAACTGCTCAATGAAGGTTCGGTCGGTGATGCAACACTTTTAATCCAAAGTTACATTCCAGGAAACACACTTCCTCGCTCTGGCTCAAATGCCGAAAACATCGAGCACATAGAGCACAACTTTAATATTTGCGCCGATGTTGCCGCTAAGATGAATAAACAATTAACTTGTGACGATCAAAAATGGCAAGCGTATAGTGATTTTAAATTGTTGCCACAACATTATTTAAAGCACAGTGAACAACTAACTTTAATTATCCAATACCTGCTCAATTTTTTAATTAGCAGTGATAGACATTCGGTTCACATTCATGGTGATTATCACTTTGGCAATATTATTTTCGACAGTTCCAAAACACAGGTTAAAGGGATGATTGACTTTGATCGTGCCAGCCCTGGCGGCACCGATTTACACGACACAATGATGTTATTTTTAGCAATGTTTACTGCTAATCCTAATGGTAAGAATATGTATTATGGCGAGGTAATCAACAGACTGTTGGAAGATAATGACGATAGACTGGCATTTAAAAGAATCCTAAATGATATTTGTCTAAAGTTCGATTATAGCTTAGTGGACGTCAAGTGCATGGCTATTATCGTATGGCTATTTCTATTACAAAGTGCAATGCGCGAAAAGGCAACCGTCAGTCGCAATTGGCACACCTGGATGTTAGATAATACCGTGCCTGTCGTATATGAGTTTTGTCATAACCTGATACAAACTCATGGGAAACAAAATCCAATACAATAAATATTGATAGCATGATGATTCTATAATAAAAATTTTCTATCGGCGAAATAAACTAGTAGTCAACTCCAACAACGAATTTGTTACAAAGGAATGGTATGTACAGTGAAATTCTTGAGAAAATAACATCAAATGACATTCAAGTTTGCATTCTTAGGGATGATCCTC
This sequence comes from Gammaproteobacteria bacterium, assembly GCA_013214885.1. Classification (GTDB taxonomy): domain Bacteria; phylum Pseudomonadota; class Gammaproteobacteria; order Enterobacterales; family Psychrobiaceae; genus Psychrobium. The sequence continues at coordinate 1,976 of JABSRS010000265.1, read as the reverse complement.
AAATGCTGACAGACCTTCCCGAACTAGACCTTCTTATCAATGCTCAGCAGATCCATAAAGTGCTAAGTTTATTAACTCAGCAAGGGTGGGTAATTTATAAAAATGGCAAAACAATTAGCAACAAACATGTTGCAATAAAAATTATTGATTCGCGCAGTTACCTATTAGATATTCATGCGTCGCTAATCCAAAATAATATAATTTATCTCGATACCGAATCTTTTTTCATCCATTGCAACCAGATATCTCACAATCTTTACCAGCCATCATCAGAGGCCTACCTATATCACCTGTTTTGTCATGTTGTACTTGGTAAAAACAAGCTTGCTGATAAATACATCTCAAAACTCAAACAAATTAATCTTTCGGATCAAGCACAAAATAATCTTGTTGTGATGGCACAAAGCTATGGCACAGCAGCCATTATAGAGACTATTTACCATGATCCAATCAAAATACTGACTGATATCGATACCGTAAAACAGCTAAAAAAATTGCTGCAAAAATCTCTAATGCCAATGAATAGAGCGTATTATTGGCGGAAAATAACGACCACATACTACCAAAATATCGCACCACTATTTGGTAGGAATCGCGGTATTGCAATTGCATTTATAGGCCCAGATGGTGCCGGGAAATCGACATTTATCGAACAACTAGAGCAACGTTTAAAAGCGATTGGTATACCAACAAGAAATGCTTATATGGGCCCCTGGTTCAGAAATAAACTTTTTACCACCGTATTTTTAGACTCCATAGCAGCCAATCCGAAAGATGAAATCTTTGGCTTAAATCAAGTGACTACACCACTGAGTCGAACAATAAAAATAACCAAAGGATTAATCCGTCGTTATCTTTATTATATTAATGCACCGCTAGAGTCTAATTATCGCTATTTCCGTTATGTATATCTTCAAAGCCTTCGTGGCCGGGTGGTACTAATTGACCGTTATACCCATGACCTTGAAGTAGGTTATAAAAATCGGGAAGTTAAAAACGGAAAATTTATCAGACAGTTAATTGTAAAGTTTAGCCCATCTCCAGATGCGATGTTTTTGCTCTATAATGATCCCGATACAGTCTGGCAGCGCAAAAAAGAATACGAGTTACCCGAAATACGTTGGTCAATGGAGCAATACCTTAATATTGCAACGAAATATAAAATTGAAAAAATAAAAACAGATCAAGAGTGTTCAATTCTGGTTGATCAATTTATCCAACAATATTGGAAAATTATTTATCAAAAAAAGGCTGATTTCAAATGAAAAACACGCCAGTTCACGACTGAGTCATTAGATAATTTAAGGGAGAGGTGCCAGCCTAATTTGGTATTACATCTAAGTCTGTTAATATCGTTTATAAACAGACTTAGATGTAATACCTTACAAAAATGATATCACAAACAGGCTTTGTACTGACCCAGCAAGCGATTGATTATAATTTCAAACCTCTAATTGAATTATGGGTCATCACCGACAATGGCGCTGTAAAACTCAATATCACAGGGCAGATACCGCTTTTTTTTATTGCCTCCAGCCAAACAAAGCCAATGCTTACCCTACTGAAACAACAAGGAATTAATGTTGCTGTAAAAATTTTACCGTTAACCAATTTCAATTTTGAACCGATTAGTTGCTTGTACTTTAAAACAATCAAAGAATCTCGAGCAGCTAAAGCAATTCTCCGACAAGGAGATATAGTTACTTACGAAGATGACTTCACCTTAGATCAGCGTTACCTGATGGAGCGATTTATTCGTGGTGGAATAGAGTTTAAGGGCGTTAGAAAAAATCAACTACAGCCGACTCAATACGACCAAGTACAGGTTAAAACGGCCGATTTCTCACCTAAATTACGCGCCTTATCGATTGATATTGAATGTTCGCAACACGGTGAATTGTATTCGATTGGCTTACATCATCAAGATTACTCAAAAGTCATTATGATTGGTGAAGCGCAAGACTCTCACCATTACA
>JABSRS010000264.1:1874-5252 GCA_013214885.1 Gammaproteobacteria bacterium | reverse complement strand
AAGATCCTTATCGTCAATAGTATTGTTCGGGGTTAAGAATAACGCTTGATTGATCGGCGCTATACGTTGAATATTATTATCGAGATAAAATCTAATAAACTCATCTTCACTGATAATTCGACATTCCCTCTGATCATGGTCAAGCACGACAACCTCGCGGGCATCAATTGCGGGAACTACACCACCAAAGTCATCAGGTTGTAGCCGTGGGAAATTTTTCACATCCAGAAATCTAACTGTTGGACGGTCTCTGTCATTACTCATGTTATCTCTCCAATAATATTGGTGATTCGGGATTGTTTTGTCGAAAAAACTCAACATTAAAAATGAATATATTGAGCCATATTGACTCCAAACCTCACGTCGAAAGTGACTAATTGATTAAATTGCTGATGTATTTGCGCTACCGACTCGATTATTGGTGACTCTTTATCAGGATCTAGCACTAATGCCATGGTGTTTTCGGGACTGCCATCCCCCTGAAGGCCATATATTATCTTGGCATGCCCCGACCATTTATCACTGGGATCAACATCGATGGTGATCCAAATAGGACCATGTTGACTCAATAACGCGGCAATTCCTGCGACCGATAAACAGATCGGAGGCTCAGCCTTAAGTGAAAGTGAATCAAGAAATCTCGGCATTTGTGAGTAATGAATTGCTCCCTCGGCCAAATAGAGATCAAGGAACTCAGCGCCAGCTAATGAAACTGTTTGTTCAACCGTGATATTGCGGTTTTGCTGCCAAGATAAAAGCATCGTGGCGGCCACCGCCCAGCAATCATTAGCACCGTGTTGCCTAAGGGGCCTTAAATTGCCATCTATCACTATATTAATTGGTTCTGCCATCGTTATTCCTCATCGTATTAAGTCAAGGTAACTAGACAGTAAAATAACTTATTGATGAATACTTTAACAAAACCTTGTGATTATCTTGTGATTGCGAGATTGACAAAAAAACAAGCCTTAAATAAGGCGAAATCCCGATTAACTGTTGTGGAGTGCGTAACACTTTACTCAACCATCGCCTTTTATCCTGTTATAAGCCCGTTATTCACTTTTATCGATCACTGCTCGATTAGTTAGTTAATCTAAACTGACTTATATATTAATCGACTAGGAAAATACCATGGAATTTTTTGACCAGTACATTAACGCCTTTAGCGAAGTTTCTGCCGTGCAACTTGCTGTTTTTATCCCGATGTTCTTGGTGGTGTATTTTTTACCCGCGATGATTGCGATTTTTCGTAATCGCAATCAGTTAAAATTAATCGCGATTGCCAATATCCCCGCGGGCTTTTCATGGATTGCCTGGTTTGCCTTAATTGGCTGGGCTGTGAGTGGTAAAGAACTTAAAAAAATTAAACTTACCAAGAAAAACTAAGTGTTACAGCCACTAAATTCGTTGATACTTTATTTTCCGTTTATGTTAAATTAACTTGTTTTAATTTAACATGGATAAGTGAGATGATTCATAAAATGTCCTTTATTGGGCTTACGCTGGCGCTATTAAGTGCTTGTTCTACAACACAAGAAAAAATAAGCCAGGCGGTTGAGATACGTCCAGTAATTAGTCCAACTATAGCTGAAGTCGTTAACAAATCCTTAAAAAGAGTCGTGGCGATTGGTCGATTCAGTGATGAGACCAAGCGAGGTGGTTCTTTTTTATTTAGCGGTAAATCAAAACTAGGTCAGCAAGCGTCAGATATTTTGGCGGCTCGATTGACTGGTAGTGGCAAATTCATTCTGCTTGAACGTCAAGACCTCTCAACTATTATCGCTGAAAACTCACTAAACAAAGTTGCCGCAGATTTTATAATATTAGGTTCGGTCTCTGAATTTGGTCGCAGCACTGTTAGTGAAGTTGGTGTTTTTAGTCGTAACAAAATTCAAATTGCTACCGCTACTGTCAATATTCGTTTAGTGAACACTAAAACAGGCGAGATTGTTTACTCCGAAGAAGCGACTGGTGAATCACGAGTCGAGTCAAGTCGAGTATTAGGTGTTGGAGAACGAGCTGCTTATAACACTAAAATTGATGATAAAGCGTTGTCTGCTGCGATTTCAAAATTAACGTCAAATATTATTGAAAACCTAATGGATTCACCTTGGCAAGCTTATATTGTCAGTGATTTTGGTAGTGGTTTTTTGATGACTGGCGGTGAAAATCAAGGAGTCAATATCGGTGATAAATTCTCAATCGTAGTGAGAGGTAAAACTATAAAAAACCCTCAAACTGGGTTGCAACTCGAATTACCTGGGGAGAATATTGCCCTAGTTAAGGTTTTGAAGTTTATTGGGCAAGGTGATAATGCCTTATCATATGTTGAAATTACTCAGGGTATCTTTACCAAAAAACAGCTCAACGATGTTGTTGTTCGTGAAATAAAGGATTAAGAAATGAAAAAAATTATTACCCTAGTATTAGCTTTACTAGTGAGTGCCTGTTCTAGTCATTATGAAAGTACCACAGCCGTTGATGATATTGCGTATTTACAGTTGAGTGGGAATTTTATGGGGACGTCATTAGTTATTGATAACGCTAAAGCCATGGTTTTAACTTCGCAACGCATTGAAACATATAAAATTGACAATAAGTTGACGGCAAAATTACCATTGAGTATCGGTACCCACCTAGTGAGTGTAAATCGTCAAGGTAAGACGATAGTAAAACGTAAATTCTATATTTCATCAGGACAAACTTTTGAGGTTATCGTGCCATGAATAAAATAATTTTCGCTTTAGTCTTATTAATATCACTATCGGCTTGTCAAACCAAGTCGCTATATCATTGGGGAGATTATTCTCAAACTGCTTATAAATATGTGATGGAGCCTAGTGATAAGACTCGCTTAAAACATCAGCAATCGATGTTGGATATTGTAGTCACTGCTAATAAGAAGAACATCAAAGTAGCACCAGGTATCTACGCAGAGTTAGGACTGTTAGCCATGGAAAATAATAAAATAAACCAAGCTATTGCATATTATCAGCAGGAAGCCGAGAATTTTCCTGAGTCACAGAAATTAATGGAATACCTTATTAAACAATTAAAAGGATTAAATGATGCGTAAATTACTATTACTAACATGCATTAGTTTAGTGCTTACTTTAACGGGATGTAAAACAACACCGTTAAGTACTAAAGGCGAAGCGTATCAAGCTATTTATCAGCAGCAACCTAGAAGTATCGTGGTTGTTCCTGCCATCAATCTATCGACTGCTGCCGATGCCCCTGCACTTTATTTAACTACCATTGCCCAGCCATTAAGTGAAGCTGGTTTTTATGTTATGCCTGTGCCTATTGTTAAACAGATGCTAAATATGCAAGGTGTGATTGATGGTGCCGAGTTAAGATCGGCAGATATGACTAAGT
>JABSRS010000264.1:0-1864 GCA_013214885.1 Gammaproteobacteria bacterium | reverse complement strand
TAATGTAACCGTAGGTGCATCTTTCGAATTAATTTCGACCACTACTAGTGAGTCATTATGGTTGCAACAACGCACTGTTGTTTACAATACATCTGGTAATAGTGGCAACTTATTAGTCGATCTTATAGCTACAGCGATTAGCACCGCCGTAACTGATTATGTGCCTATTGCAAGGACGGTAAATCAGCAAGTGATTGTTGATCTGCCAAAAGGACCTTACCATCCAAAATTTATGAAAGATCAGGGCGACAAAGTTCGCGTTATCCTTGCTCAATAATTATAGTTAGCATTTTAGGGTATAGATTTTTCGAACTGGCAAGATCTATACCCTTATTGCTAGAGTCTATTATACGGAACTGTGATTGCTTAAATCATTGAGCCATTGTTGTTCAAACTGTGCCATTGAGGTGTGTCGTTTCGATTGTTGATGAATGAGCTTATCTTGTTGATTCATAAATGGGCCGACGCGGCACATCGCGCAAGAATCCTCCCCCTGAAACGCTAATGGCTTTAATTTTTCGGTTAACTGATGGTGCGGATTTTGGCTCCAAAAATAGCTAATTCCCAAGGTATCTTTAACAAATTTATCGCGGTCAACATTACGCACCTGATAATTGGGGAAGTCACTGGCATTAAATGGCATTGATCCTAGGTAGTGAATATCGGTATCGATGGTCAGGCTGTGTTCAATATTCCACTGGCGATATGGCTTAACATCTTTTGAGGTAATAACGCACAGCTGAGCGCCTTGTAGATCAAGCCCGTACTTAAAACAATGTTGTAAAAAGCTCCGCAATAGTCGCCTATTTAAGGTGTTTACTCCAATATGCTGACATTTGTCGGCAAAGTGTTGTTGTGAACTAAAGCCTGGGATGAGTGGGAACTGGAAGATCACCAAATCAAATTTTTGATCGCCTAATCTGGAAAAACACTGCCGATCGGTAACATCAAACTCCGTTAATACCTCAGCACCGCCCTGGATAAGTTGCTGATAAAATTTATCGCCATATTTTTCATTTAACGTTTGATAACTATCGAGAATGGCTGCGGTTAAATGAGTGGGTTGGTGATGCTGTAATAGCGATGCCGAGAAAGAAAAATCACCATCTCCTACGGTTAAAATTCGCCAATTAGGGTCAATAATCATTAGTTAACTCAAGAGATACTGTTCTGACTCCATTGTACCGATAAACATGCTAAGGTGGCGGTGTTTTTATCGCTAGAATTAAGGTTTATTGTGGATCCTGTTATTGTCCGTCGCGAAGTCGCTGATTGCTCTCATTTAAGTTTTATCAGGGAGCCGCTGTTACAACGTATTTATGCCAGTCGTGGTATTACCGAGCCGAAAGATTTAGAGTATCAATTAAAAAATCTCCATAATCCTGCCACGCTTAAAGACAACGATAAAGCGGCAACATTGTTGCTAGCTGCAATTAAAAACCAAGAAAAAATCATTATAGTCGGTGACTTTGATGCCGATGGGGCAACATCGACCGCTTTATCACTATTAACCCTACGGCGCTTCGGAGCCACCAATACCGACTTTATTGTGCCCAATCGTTTTGATTTTGGTTATGGCTTGTCGGTACCCATTGTTGATATTGCCCATCAGCAAGGGGCTAAATTAATTATGACTGTCGATAACGGTATTTCATCGATTGATGGCGTGGCCCGCGCCAAAGAACTTGGCATAACGGTGGTGGTTACCGACCATCACTTAGCGGGTGACGAATTGCCAATTGCCGATGCGATCGTTAATCCCAATCAACCAGGATGTACTTTTGCCAGTAAAAACTTGGCGGGAGTAGGTGTCGCGTTTTATGTGATGTTAGCACTACGTGCTAAAATGCGCGCCGAAGATTAC
>JABSRS010000263.1 GCA_013214885.1 Gammaproteobacteria bacterium | reverse complement strand
TTAGAGCAAGTGTTAGGTCGCAAATGTGGCGGGTCAACGGGAACCAATTTTTATGGCGTCATTACGTTGCTTAAGCAAATGCAAGACCACAACGAGTCAGGCTCAATCGTTACCTTAATCTGTGATGATGGTTGTCGTTACTTGCATAGCTATTACAACCCACAATGGCGTAAAGAACGTGGTATTGACGTGGCCCCTTACTTAAAACAGCTTGAATTATTCTGGACGACAGGGCAATGGCAGGCAGTGGACTAATTAAACGGGTACCTTGTTAACTCTGTTAACAAGGGGGGACCACCAGCGTTACTGAATATCTAAATACTTATGGGTTTGAATCGATAACCACCAGTTACGGGCAATACAAGTATCTATCGCGAGTTTAGTCGCTCTGTTTTGCTGACTAATTGGCTGTAAGTAAATTTTCTTCTGTGCTAATTGCTCTGGCGTTAAACGTGCCAACAGTGCATCTAGCTCATCAATATGTCGTTGCATTGCCACTGGGTGCTTAATTTCATTAGCGCGGTTCAGGGCTTGATCTAATATTTGATAGCCCCCTTTCATCGCCACTTTAGGTGACACGGTGACATGGCACTGCTCACTGACTTTAATCTCAAACGTACCCGATGTTTCTATTTGACAGCTAAAACCATGAACAATTAACTGCTCGGTTAACTCGGTCAAATCATACAAACATGGCTCGCCGCCAGTTAGCACAATATGACGTGCTTGATAGGTGGTTAAATGAGTAATCAACGCATCAATTTCAACATAGCACCAGCTTTCACCATCGCCACCTTTAGCAACAACTTCGTCAAATGTCGCTTGATGTTCTTCCGCTAAGAACCAGCTATGCTTGGTATCACACCATGCACACCCCACTGGGCACCCTTGAAGACGGACAAAAATAGAAGGCGCGCCGGTAAAAGAGCCTTCGCCCTGGATTGATTCAAATATTTCATTAAGTGGTAACTTGGTCATACTCATTTGCTTAAAGTTCGCGTAAACTGACCGACATTATACGTATATAGCCCCTGGACAAGCAACATGAAACAAAAAGTCGTCGTCATCTATTCTGGTGGAATGGACTCATTTACCGTGCTACATAAAGCGATTGAGCAAGGCAAAGATGTTTATCCGCTGACTTTTAATTATGGCCAACGCCATGCTAAAGAAATTGATTATGCCGCCAAGGTTTGTCAAGAGCTCAACATTCCGCATAAGGTCGTTGATATCAGTGCGATTAGCCAATTAATGGCAGGTTCTTCGTTAACGGTTGATAGTGATATTGAGATCCCAGAGGGTCATTACGAAGAAGACAGCATGAAGTCCACCGTGGTGCCAAACCGTAACATGGTGTTGTTATCGATGGCAATTGCTTATGCTGTATCCATTGAAGCAAATGCAGTGTATTACGGCGCGCATAGCGGTGATCATGCTATTTATCCCGATTGTCGTCCTGAATTTGTTAATAAGATGAATGAAGTGTCACAGATTGCCAATTATCAGCCAATTGATATTGTCTCGCCCTACATCGAAAACAACAAAATTGAAATTTTAGCCGACGGCCTGCGAATGGGTCTTGATTATGGTAAGTCTTGGACTTGCTATAATGGCCGCGAGCAAGCTTGTGGTGTCTGTGGTTCATGTGTTGAGCGCCTTGAAGCGTTTAGTGCCAATGATCTCACCGATCCCTTGGCTTATGAACCCGCTTAATCTTATTGCAGCCTGTAAGGTTTTACTGTGGTAGATGCTAAATTAGCGATGCCGTTACTCGGCGATTTTGGTGATAAAAATCATCAGAGTCGCCTGGTAGCTTAGCTAAAGTAACACCACGCCAAGTCACCTGTCATATTGACATTACTTAAAAACTTAGCAGTATATCACTCAAGCATGGAATGATCGTAACAAGTTGTTAATTAATACATTATTTTTCTTATTAACAATAATCAGTTTATATAATTAACAAGGATTTTTATGAAAAGAATTAATCGTTCCACTCTCCTCTTTTTCGCTTTAAGCATACTAATCTCTGGATGTAGTACACAAGACATAACTGGTTTCCAATGTACCCATTATATTTAAGAGCCTATTGACGAAATGCTGATCGCTGGATCTGACTCCCGAATGGAGAATCACCCAGTTGTCGATAATATCAGTGCAAGAAATTATACAGAATTATCTCGTTACAATATGAAAAACAAAAAATTACCTTTTTGGTTGAGAGTACTCTGTTAACCGATATTTTGAAATATTATGATGACATTATAATAGCCACTAGCTATATAAAAAATCGAAGAATATTTTCGAAAGACTTTCAATACAACGTTAATTTTCATTTTACGACAGCAATGTCTTTTTCTAAAAGCAGTAGTTCCCCTCTGGCTTATCCAACGATTAATCTATATCAAGGTGTATCACAACCAGTACTAGAAGAACTAGGGTTTATTTCCTATCTAAGTGAGGGTATCCGTTCCTAATGCATCTTCAATATCATTAACTGAGTTAAAATTATGTGATGAAAGCACATTAGAGGCAGATTAAGCTCTGGCTAATATGTTGCATCGGTCGGTTTAATCCACAGCACAGAACAGACTTATACAGATAAACAACATAACACTTTCACGGGCGCACATTGCCCTCGTTTACACGCGATATATTGCCCGTGTTATCAGGGGATTGATGAGGTTCACTTATTCCATACTGTCATTTTATCAAACAAAAATAAAGATTAAAAAAAACCAGCTTGCGCTGGTTTTTATTCAATCTATTTAAAGCTTAAGGTGTTACTGACCTTTTACTTCTGAAAGACCGTTGTAAGGAGCTTTACTTCCTAATGCTTCTTCGATACGAATTAGCTGGTTGTATTTAGCCACGCGATCACTACGACTCAATGAGCCAGTTTTGATTTGACCAGCTGCAGTACCAACCGCTAAGTCAGCAATAAATGCATCTTCAGTTTCACCAGAGCGATGAGAAATAACCACGGTAAAACCAGCATCTTTAGCCATTTTAATTGCTTCAAGCGTTTCAGTTAATGTACCGATTTGGTTGTACTTAATTAAGATTGAGTTAGCGATACCATTTTCAATGCCGCGAGTTAAAATCTTAGTGTTAGTAACGAACAAATCGTCACCCACTAGCTGAACCTTATGGCCGATTTTCTTAGTCAAGCTTTCCCAGCCATCCCAATCACTTTCGTCTAAGCCATCTTCAATAGATACAATTGGGTATTGCTCAGATAAGTCCTTAAGGTAATCACCAAATTCATCAGCAGTGAATACTTTGTTATCACCTTTAAGATTGTATTTACCATCTTCGTAAAACTCAGACGCTGCACAATCAAGTGCTAAAGTAATATCTTTACCTAGCTCATAACCCGCAAGTGCCACAGCTTCTTTGATTACTGCTAGTGCTTCAGCGTTTGAACCAATACCAGGGGCGAATCCACCTTCGTCACCAACCGCAGTGTTATAGCCTTTACCGCTTAGGACTTTCTTAAGGGTGTGGAAAACTTCCGCGCCCATTCGCAAACCTTCGGTGAAAGTTTTCGCACCGACAGGCTGAATCATAAATTCTTGGATATCAACATTGTTATCGGCATGTTCGCCGCCATTAATAATGTTCATCATCGGTAACGGCATTGAGTACTGACCAGCAGTACCATTTAGCTCACTGATGTGCTGGTAAAGTGGAATACGCTTATCTGAAGCCGCAGCACGGGCTGCTGCAAGAGAAACAGCTAAAATAGCATTAGCACCGAAGGTTGCTTTGTTTTCAGTACCATCTAAGTCGATCATGATTTTATCAAGCTTAGCTTGTTCGCTAGCATCTTGACCTAAGATCGCTTCACTAATTGGACCATTAACCGCAGAAACTGCTTTTAATACACCCTTACCTAAGTAACGGCTCATATCGCCATCGCGTAATTCTAATGCTTCTCGAGAGCCCGTTGATGCACCAGAAGGCGCACAACACATACCAACAGCACCAGACTCTAAGTGTACTTCCGCTTCAACCGTCGGGTTGCCACGGGAATCCATAATTTCACGACCAATAACTTTAACAATCTTAGACATTTTATATACTCTTTAATATCAATGATAAAAATAATAACTAGCCGTATTACAAGCGATTATTCGCTGAAATACAAGCTGAAAATGTTTCACTACGTATTACAAAAATATCGCCATTCCAAGACATCCTGTCACCATGGCATACCGTTCGTCCTGAACATAAAAAAGCCGCTCGTAAGCGGCTTAATTTTTTTAGTCTTGTTGGAATTGAGTTGCGGCGGCAACAAAACCCTCAAATAATGGATGACCATCACGTGGGGTAGAGGTGAATTCTGGGTGGAATTGACCAGCAACAAACCAACGGTGATCTTTAATCTCGATTATTTCAACTAGCTTCTTGTCAGATGATAAACCCGTGAAACTTAAGCCTGCAGCTTTAAGCTGATCGACATAGTTGTTGTTGACTTCAAAACGGTGACGATGACGTTCCATACAAGTATTAGAATTATATAACTCGGCAACTTTCGAACCTTCTTCTAAATGACATAACTGCGCGCCAACGCGCATGGTGCCACCTAAATCAGAATTAGTATCACGCAGTTCAAGCTGACCATCGTCATCTAACCACTCAGTGATTAATCCAACCACTGGGTGCGGCGTTTCTTTGTTGAACTCGGTGCTGTGGGCATTTTCGAGTAGCGCAACATTTCGTGCGTACTCAATTAACGCAACCTGCATCCCTAAACAAATACCTAGGTATGGGACATTGTTCTCGCGAGCAAATTTAGCCGCTAGAATTTTACCCTCAATACCACGTTCACCAAAACCACCAGGTACTAAGATACCGTCCATACCCTTAAGGATATCGGTGCCTTTTGATTCAAGATCTTGCGAGTCAACGTAGTTAATTTTAACGTTAATGCCGTTTTTCAAACCTGCATGTTTTAACGCTTCATTGACTGACTTATAAGCATCTGGTAATTGGATATACTTACCAACCATCGCAATGTTAACTAAACCAGTCGCATTGGCCTCTTCAGAAACAACCTGCTCCCACTCTTTTAACTCAGCTTCAGGACATTCAATACCAAAACGTTCGATCACTAACTTGTCGAGACCCTGTGCTTTTAGCAACGCTGGAATTTTGTAAATGCTATCCATATCAGGCAGTGAAATAACCGCCTTTTCGGTGACGTTAGTAAACATTGAAATTTTAGAACGCTCATGCGCTGAAATACTTACTTCAGAACGACACACTAAAATA
>JABSRS010000262.1:2625-5297 GCA_013214885.1 Gammaproteobacteria bacterium | reverse complement strand
AAAACTGTTGGTGTTTGTGTTTCAGGTGGCCTTGATAGTAAAACGGTGACTAAGCGTTTAATGGAAGAAAACATCAAAGTAATTTGTTTTTCTGCTGATCTGGCCCAGCCTGATGAAAAAGATATTCAGGATGTCGTACGTAAAATGGACCCTTGTGGTGCTGAAACTATCTTAGTCGACTTGAAACAAGAGATGGCCACGGCATGTTTTGAGGCGATTAAATCACATGCCACTTATGATGGTGGTTACTGGAATACCACAGGTATAGCTAGAGCCGTAACGGTTCAAGGCCTGATTAAGGCGATGAAATCGCGTGATGTCAATATTCTTGCGCACGGCGCGACAGGGCGTGGTAATGATCAAATGCGCTTTGAGCGTTACACCCGCTCATTAGCCCCTGAAATGGAAGTTTATGCACCTTGGCGTGATCCTGAACTGCTAGAGCAATTTCCTGGTCGTAGTGAAATGGCTGATTACTTGGCGCAATTTGGTATTCCAGCAGTTATTGGAATGAAAAAGAAATATTCAACTGATGCTAACCTTGCTGGTTTGTCGCACGAAGCCGAAGATCTCGAAAGCCTCGAAACATCATGTCTAATTGTTGAACCTACCATGGGAGTTTGGCCTCAGCAAGCACCTGATAAAATTGAGAATGTTACTATAACGTTCAAGCATGGTTATGCTGTTGCGATTAACGGTCAAGCTTTAAATCCGTTTGACATGATGACGATGGCAAACACTATTGGTGGCCGTAACGGCGTTGGGATGTCTAATGCCTTAGAAAACCGGATTATTGGCACTAAAAGCCGTGGTGTTTATGAAGCACCTGGTATGGAATTACTCAGTCAAGGTTTACAAAATATTTTACAAGCCACTTTAGATCGTCGTTCAACGTCACTTTACAACAGTTTAAGTCGGGTTGTTGCCGATCAGATTTATGATGGCCGTAATTTTGATGTTGCAACAAAAGCCGCGATGGCAGCAATTGATGAATTAACTGAGTCTGCGAGTGGTGAGGTTTGCTTAGGTTTATATAAAGGCAACGTGTTCTTTAATAGCATGACCAATATTAGTGCATCACTTTATAACGAAGAAGATTCATCGATGGAGGCAAGTAATGGCCTCAATCCAGAAAGCTCCCAAGGCTATGCTGATATTCTATCGGTGGAAGCGTGTGCACTAGCTAAAGCAGGACAGTTTAAGGGCGATAGTTAAGATCGAGCCATCAGTGTCCTTGTGATAGGACACTGATGGTTTAGGCTTAAATTTTGCGGCTAAATATATTAATTAGCTGTAGAAATAAGTAAAAATGATGCTATATTGTATTTAAGCCTTATGTCATGGGTAATTATTTGGCATAAATTTTAATAACTTAGATATGTAATGGATTGTCTATGTCTACAGCAAACGCCTTAAGAACAATTCTTATTGAGAAGTTAAAGAACGACAGTTTAGTTTTGCCAACATTGCCACGGATAGCAATGAAAGTTAGGGATATTGTGTCAAATCCCGATTCTAACTTAAATCAAATATCGAGCTTAATCTCCCAAGATGCTGCACTGTCAGCTCGAATGATTCGAATTGCCAACACTGCACATTTTAGCAGAGCAGTGAAAGTTGAAAACCTGCAATCAGCGGTCACCCGCATTGGTATGCGGCAAATAAAAAATATTGTAATGGCCCTAGCCATGGAACAGTTATTTATTTCTGAAAATGAATTTATTGCTAATTATTTAGCCAAATCTTGGCAAAAATCTACTGATGTTGCCGCTTATGCAATGGCGATCTTTGTTGCTCACAAAAAGTTTAATAAACACACACCAATTCAAGCAGATACACTAACCTTGACCGCATTACTTCATAACATTGGGGTGCTGCCAATTTTAACCGAAGCTGATAGCTACCCTGATGTTTTTGCTTCGCCAGACTTTTTAGGCCAAGCCGTTGAGGACCTTCATAGTCATATTGGTGTTGCAATCGTTAAGGCGTGGAACTTTAGCGAGGACATGGTTGAAAGTGTTAAGTACTATCGTGATGAAAAATACCAAACTGATGAGATTACTTATTTAGATTTCGTAAGATTGGCGGTTTTGTGTCAAGAAAATCAAGACAATCTACCAGCCTGCGAAGTGGAAATAACCGCTTTTATTGACAAGGGTGTGATTGGCAGCATAGATTCAATCACTGATGAAACGTTCAAACAAAATCTGCAAGAGGCTAAAGCCAGTTTCGAGTAGCAACGAAATCATGCTCCAAAAAAAACCGCTAATTTCTTAGCGGTTTTTTATTGACTATTTATTGCCTTGCTTGGCGAACATTCGCTGGTGTCGGTTGGAAATTAGTCCGGAATGGGTTGATGTCTAAGCCACCACGGCGAGTATACCGTGCATAGACGGTCAACTTTTGACAATGACAGTGTTTCAACAAATCAGTAAAAATCCGCTCGACACACTGTTCGTGAAATTCATTATGCTGACGAAACGAAATAAGATAGCGTAACAACGACTCTTGATCTATTTGCGGTCCAACATAAGTAATCTCAACACTGCCCCAATCTGGTTGATTGGTGATTAAGCAATTTGACTTTAACAAATTAGAATGGAGCGTTTGTGATACGACATCGCCATCGACATCAGCAGAGTTCGTCAATAAGTCTGGGTTAAACTGATAGT
>JABSRS010000262.1:0-2615 GCA_013214885.1 Gammaproteobacteria bacterium | reverse complement strand
TATCAATGGTGATATCTAAATCATCAATGCATTGACCTTGTGGCGTGGTAATGATTTGTTGGTCAAATTGGTGTGGTAATATAAGCGATACCTCAACATTAGCCTTGGCACATTGCGATAAATCTTTGATTAATTGCGCGGTTACTGCCTCAACATCGTTAAATTTATGTTGATTTAGACTGTTGAGGTAGAGTTTGAATGATTTTGACTCAATCAGATTTTCGCTATCAAACGGCACCACAAAATGGGCCATCGCAACAACAGGTTTCCCTTTCGAGTTTAACCACGACAGTTCATAACCCGTCCAGATATCGTCACCATAAAAAGGCATCTCGCCAGATAACATTAAGCTATCACGGTTCAAAGATCTTGGCACACCTTGTAACAGTTTTGCGTCGAAGCTGTTATCATACTGCGTTTCTTTTCCCAAGGTTAAAGATTTTAATGCTTGGGCATCTTGATAATGATTAGAGGTGTCGGTCATCGGAGTCTGGCGTCCATTTTGATAAAGCTGAGTAAAAAATGTTAACTACTGGTCAAGCCTTAAAGCAGTTTGCCGCTGATTATAGCAAAGCTGTTACGAATAAAACGGGATTTTTGCCACAAGTTCGTCACGACCAACAATGGCGTTCGGTTTGTGAGCAAGGTCAAGTGCTCCATGATGAAATGGTGCAATGGCAGTGGCAAATGCAGCCGCTAAGCGAGTTGACATTTAGCGATGTTGAAACCGCCTTAGAACTAAGTTTACATCCAGATATTGAGCAATATTACTGCTCTATCTATTGTGGCAGTTTGTTTTTGACCTTTAACCAGCAGCAAATAGAACTGTTGCAAGTGTGGAACCAAGAAGACTTTGCCAGGCTTTGCCAAAATATTATTGGCCATATATTAATGCAACGGCGCCTTAAACAGCGCCACACGGTATTTATTGGTTGCGTAACCAGTAGCGAATATATGATCAGTGTCGACATTGAAACGGGTGAGGTTATTCGTGAAGTAGCGGGCAACAAAAATACCGAGGTTATCGCCAGTTCATTGGCACAATTTTTTGCCCAAGCACAGGTGTTAGTTGAGCCTGAGCCTGAGCAGCAATACCAAGCACCCAAAGAGGTGCAGGGTGGGTTAATTCCCCGATTAAAAGAAATATTCAATAGTTTAAGAGGGCGATAAACTGCTAAGCCAGTTTATAAGACCCAAGTATTTATGAGTGAGTTGAGCAATAATGACTAGAAAAATAGAATTATTAGCCCCAGGCGGCGATGTTGAAGCAATAAAAGCGGCCATCGTTGCAGGAGCCAATGCCGTATATTGCGGGTTAGACATATTTAATGCCAGAAACCGCGCATCGAATTTGTCATATGAAGAGTTAATGGGTGTGATTAAGCTGGCGCATCGATATGATTGTGAGGTGTTTTTAACCCTTAATATTGTGATCTTAGAGCATGAGATTGTCGGCATTATTAAGTTACTTAATAAACTGGTTAATAGCGGCATTGATGGGATTATCGTCCAAGATCTGGCATTTTTTAACTTAGTTAAAAAACACTTTCCGTCGATGGATATCCATGCTTCAACCCAGATGACCACGGTTAACGAAGGGCAAATCTTATTTTTAAATAAGGTTGGCGTATCACGGATTAATCTTTCTCGTGAGCTTAATTTACCCGAGATTAAGATATTGACTTCATTATCACATCAACATGATATGTTAACCGAAGTCTTTGTCCATGGGTCATTATGTATTGCCTTTTCAGGACAATGTTATTCAAGTTCGGTCAGTGTCGGTAACTCAGGCAACCGTGGCCGCTGTAGCCAAGCATGTCGTGATGAATATGAAATCACCAACGCGGGTAACAAGTACCCATTAAATTTAAAAGATAATTCGGCCTATTTTGACCTACCAGAACTAATCGAAGCGGGTGTTGACTCGTTAAAGATTGAAGGTCGGATCAAAGGTGCTCATTATGTCTATACCGTGATTGATAGCTGGCGCAGTCAGATTAATAAATTTGTTGAAACGGGGCAGTTGTTAGAAAATGACGCCAACCTCCATAAGGTGTTTAACCGTGATTTCACCAATTCATTTTTGACCGGCAACCTGACCAAGGATATGTTTATCGACAATCCTCGCGATAATAGCGTCAATTATGCGGTTGATAGCAGCAATGCTATTTCAGTGGTCCAAATTCAAGAAGTTAAGCAGGAGTTGTATGCTCAAAAGAATCAACTTGGCGCCGAGCTTGAACAAAAAATTCAATTTTTAACCATTGATAAACAACCCTTAACGATTGAATTCTCTGGCCAGTTAAATCAAGAGCTTACTATAACGGTTAAGTTCGGTGATAAAACCGCCGTGGTAAAATCTGATAGCGTGCTAACCAAAGCTGACAAATCATGCCTCGATTTAGCAACCCTGAAAAAACGCTTTAAAAGCTTTAATAATGAGTTATACAACCTTAACGCCATTATCGTTGAGCAGCTTGCTGATCACGTAAGCTTAGCCTTTAAGGAACTGACTCGACTGAAAAACGAAGTCGCATTCATCTTAAATGACTCTAAGGCTGTGATTGCGCCAGTTGAAGTTGCGCCATTAATCTCGCACTCTAAATTGGCCG
>JABSRS010000261.1 GCA_013214885.1 Gammaproteobacteria bacterium | reverse complement strand
GCATTGGGGCGTACTTTATCGTAATGAAGTATTTAAAGAGTTGCGCATTGGTCAGAAGATGGCTGGCTACATTAATAAGGTTCGCGATGACGGCAAAATCGACTTGTTGTTAGAAAAGCCTGGCTATACTAAAAATGATGATCTTGGCAATAAGATTATTATCTTTTTAAAGCAGAATCATGGCGTTAGTCACATCAGCGACAAGAGCTCTCCAGAGATTATCAGCCGTTTATTTGGGGTGAGCAAAAAGAAATTTAAGCAATCGATTGGCTCACTTTATAAGTCAGGCCAAATCATTTTGGCTAAAGAAGGCATCAGATTACCTTAAGTGCTAATTTGTTCAATAAAAGCATCTAACTTTGTTAGGTGCTTTTTTTTTGCTAAGCTAGCTAACTAAACAATTATTGAGAGTATCAAATGGTCAGAGTATGTAAGCGAATATACCTAATAGCATTGCTGTGCTGCGCCGTCATTAGCTTGAGTGTTAGCGCCGCAATTAAGCCTGCGCTATGGCAAGTAGAACATCAAAATAAGCTGAGTTATATATTTGGCTCTATTCATGTTGGTGAAGCCTCTTGGTATCCACTGTCAGCCCTGGTTAAACAGGCATATAACGATTCCCACAGCTTGGTCGTTGAGCTAGATATGGATAGTCATATCTCTAAAGTGCAGCAAGCAATGGTTCTCGCATCTGGGGGTAATCTTGAGCAAGAGTTATCGCCAGCGACCTTTAAACGCTTAACTCAATATCTTAATGACAATAATATTCCGCTATCAAGTATCACCCCGTTAAAAACATGGGCGGTCGCCAACACTCTTGCCATTTTACCTTTTTTAAAACTGGGTTTAAGCCCTCAATATGGGGTTGATGCTCATTTCCTTGCTTTGGCCAAGCAAACCAACAAACCCATTATAGAACTCGAAACTATTGATTTTCAGTTAAAGTTATTAATTTCGTTATTTGATAATGAACAGGCTCTAATCGACGTAATGGACACCCCTGAAACGGAAGTGATAGCACTAATAGATTCATGGAAAACAGGGCAGTTGGATTCAATTGAGCACTTGCTAAGTGAACAAATGACCCCGCAACAATACCAAATCATGTTGGTTAACCGCAATAACGACTGGACGAAGCAATTAACCGAGCGGCTTAAAACACAAGGTGGCTTGTTCATGGTTGTTGGTGCTGCTCATCTTGTTGGCTCTGATGGCTTACCAGCTAAACTAAAACAGCAGGGTTTTAAAGTAATCAGGATCCAGTAAGTTCTGATGTCCCGATTAAAACCCATAACACACTTCGCCATAGGATTTATCGTGCCAATGTTGGTTTAGGGATTAGGTTTTGTATGGGTAATCGTGATAATTAACGCCAACCTAAGCCGCAGATAATGCTGGCGCAGGTTTTTGCGCTTTTTGTTGTTTGCGAAAAAATGCGACAGTGTTAGCTGTCAGACTTTGGGTTCTTGTTATATTTTTAATTACACGTAACTGACATTATTATTATCTATCCGTATATGCTTCAGCTTTTTAAGCTCTCTAATAATACTCTCAACATCAGAATCTGAAATACCACCTTGGAACTGGAACATTGATTTAATTGAATTTGTCAAAGATTTAACCTTCACTGGCTTCAATTTAGATAAGCGCTCTGTAACATATGAAATTGTATCTATTTCCATCTCTTCAATTATTTTTTGAGGTGCTTTCTTAACCGAAACCTCAGATCTTTTCTGTGGAGTTGCAACTTCCTCTTCTTTACGCGCAGTTTGAATTAGTAGCTGAGCAAGACGAAGTTTATCTCGGTAATCCAACTGTTCGCAAGCTAACGCGATCACATCGTAATTCATTAATACATCCTTTTATATATGCCAACATTCAATAAAAATATAAAGCTCTATTAGGCCGAAACATTCCGTATTTCTGGTAGAAACACTTACAGCTAATTTTAATAATATGCGAATAAAATACTATCATCGTTGACTAAAACCAAATAGTTAGATTGAATATTGGTAATTATTATTCTGTAGAAAGGCGGAAAGTTTCCGTATTAGCGGTGGAAATACGGAAAGTTGATACTCCTGCCATCCAGGTGAGTGGTTTCAGTTAATTATTCATTAGAAAATATATTGAAAAAACTGACCGCTTCTATATCTTTCTTGAGGCGCTAGTTCGCTTTTGCGCGGAAGCGAAGAAAGAATGGGGTCAAGTCACGTACCTAACGACACTTTGTCCATTTGTCTTCCTCGTGATAATAATCAGTATCGACTACCTCGTATTAGCGATGAACCAACGCGCTGTGTCGCGCGTTATTTCCTTGATGCTAACCCAGTTCAGGCTCAAGCTGTAGAAAAGGGGGAAGTATCATTAGATAAGTGACTTGACCCCCTTTGACTTAGACCCCCTTTGACCCCCTTTTTTCCCTTTTTGTTTTTTGCATTGTCAAGAGCACCCTGTTCTTGATTTATTAATTTAGAAAATCACCTTTAGTAATCCAAAAATGCTCATACCTAGTCCAACTGCAACTAATGTATTTTTTATTTTTAAACTTAATACTACAGTTACTAATCCTGCAATTAAAAATGGACTTGTAATAAAATCACTATCGGCACTTTGATGACCTAGAAATACGATTGGTACCCACATCGCTGTTAAGACCGAAGGTGCGGTATAGCTGAGTAATCTTTTAGTTTTTGTACCAAGTTCAAAAGGTACGGTTTTAGAGAAAAAAAAGTAACGGCATGAGAAAGTAATACAAGTCATGCCAACTAAGGCTACCCAGAAGTTATTCATCAATAGACTCCTTATCATTAGCTAAGTAACCACAGAGCATTCCTATAAAAGTTGCTGTGATCAGCGCGTAATCCTTCATAAATATTGAAAGAACAATGGCACTCAAACCGCTACTGATAACAGAGATCAAAGTTGATCTATTTTTAATTGCAGGAACTACTATCGCAATGAAGGTTGCAGCGATAGCAAATTCAAGACCAAGATGCTCTATATTAGGGATGTGCTGGCCAGCAATAATTCCAGCAAAGGTTGAAATATTCCAAATTAAATAAAATACAACCCCAGAACTTAGGGCATAAATAGGACTGAAAATTTTATGTTTTTCCATATAGGCACACGTTACCGCAAACATTTCATCAGTTAAAAAAAAGGCAATACTGCAACGAAGACCCAAAGAGCTTTGTCTAACATGTTCTCGAAACACTGCTGAATAGAGTAGGTGGCGAGAACTAATAACAAATGTAGAGGAAAACATAGAAGACAAAGAGCCTACTGCACCAATGATAGTGAGTGCTGCTAATTGAACCGCCCCTGCAAAAACTAATAATGACATTAATTGAGCTTGTAATGGCGACAGCCCAATATTTATGGCTAATGAACCGCATAGCACTCCCCAAGGGACCGTTGCTAGTGCTAGGGGGAGAATATCAATTGTTGCTTGAATAATTGTTTTTAAATCGCTTGTGACAGTTTCCCTAGCGACTATGGTACGATTTGTTGACATAAAAGATCTCCTTCAAGAATTTGAAAGAGATTAAAGTTTAAAGGATGTTAGTTCTTGTACAAAATTGCTTGCTTTTGAAACTGACTTGGCGTGATACCTATTGCTTTTTTAAAGTGACGATTGAAATGGCTTTGATCATGAAAACCGCAATCTGTTGCAACCATCGCTGGTTTTAATCCTGCTTTTAGTAATGTTTTTGCTTTTCTTAACCTTGATTGGATCTGATAGCTATGTGGAGTAAGCTCGAACATCTTTTTAAATTGTCTTATAAAGTGAAATTGACTTAAACCTGCAATGGTTGCCAATTGGTTCAAAGATATATCTTCAGCTGGATAACAATCTAAATATTCCTTTACTCGCATGAGTTTTTCTTTGCTACCTGAGATATCTTTAGGTGTATTGCGAAGTGAGGAATGTCTTAATGTCAGCCTCAACATTATGCTATACAGGATAGTTTCTGTAAGTAACTTAGATGCACCGCTATCTACCTGAGTAAATAACAACCTTAATTGTTCAGTTAGTATTTGATCGTTTATAACTGACGAACTGAAGTATGGTGCAAACTCTTTTCCATCATAGAGATCACTACAAATATTTTCAAAGTGTTCTGGTAAAGGATACATCGCTCGATATTGCCAACCTTCAGGAGATGCAGATTCGCCAGTATGCACATCGTCAGCATTAACTAAAATAATAGAATTTGTATTTGCAGTATGAATTTCACCGCTGCGATAAAAACGCTGAGCGCCTTTTTCAATGACGCCTATGGTGTAACCTTCATGGACATGCTTAGAGAATTCTTGACCTTTATAATCGGCGTGAACTATTTCAACACCGTCATATGCATTGGCAATAGTGAATTTGACCTTATCTTTAGTATTTTTATCCATATCTAACAACTAAATTCCATTTTTTAGATAGTATAATATTGCTGTAGTTTTGAACATGTATTTATATTTTTATTTAGTGCTATGGCACGGCAAGATCATTATAAATTGAACTTTTTACTTTAGTCGCGGTTGAGTGTTAAAAAATAGACAAAACCACTTGAACAACAAGTTAGTTCTCTCTATTTATACACCAAATAACCTGAGCCATTTCGCTTGATTAGCGACCTCATTAGCGTGCATTAACACAATTAATAAAGATGCTTACACCTTAGCTAAGCCTGGTACTAACTGGACGTGTTCATTGATTAACACGAGCCCGCTTGCTTGAATAGCGCTAGCATAAGGTTAACCGATGAATGTCTAGTGCCCCTGTCACCATCAATGGAATTAATCGTTCGCAGGCAGTGATGAGATCACAATAAGAGAGCCTCTATATGTGTTTGCTGTAAGTAAATTTTTAACAGCTACCATGACAGACGAAGTAAACAGAATGATTTATTGTTCTACAACTTGACCGCTTACGCGGCCAAAGAAAAACCTAGTATCTATTGACAGCACCTGGGCTCATATGCGTTATACAAATAGCTGGCTGAGAAACGCTATTACGACAAACGAGATAACCTTAATAAAAGCCACTACCCATATACAGTCTATCAAGTCAGCGTTAGTGACTCGCATTAGTAAATATACAAATGCGATTAATCCGAAAATCCAGCCAATAGACGGTATCAGAGAAAGTACTGAAACGACTATTATGATAAGGATTAAAGGTTTTATTTCAGCTTTTACAAAAGCCAATTTAGTAGCGAGATACACGCAAAGCGTTGAAATAAAAACATCCAATGCAAATACAATTGCTAAAGCGCCCATTTACCATTCCTCATTTGTATAACGAGGCTGTAGAATTTATAAAAATCACAAAAACACATTAAAATAAGGGTATCAAATGCATTACCCACATCGT
>JABSRS010000260.1 GCA_013214885.1 Gammaproteobacteria bacterium | reverse complement strand
CTGGCCATGGCGAAAAATGTTACGCCATAGCCATCATCTCGTTTGGTAACCTCTAACCCTTGGTTACTCATTGAAACGAATAACTAACCTGAAAGAAAATAGCTTTAACAGATTGGTATAATTCGAGATCGGCTAATACGCCTAGGGCATCAAAGCCCGAGTTGGTTGGCTGCTGATGGTAATACTCAAGCCTAAATCCTAACTCATTGCCGTTATTTATTGGCACAGCATATTTAGCACCCAATGTAATGGCCGTCATTTCACCAATGCGATAATCACTACTGGCAAAAGCTGGCACAGGATCGTTTTCAGTTAAGAACGGTCGATAAAACTCGGCCGCTTGCTGCTGATAATAACGAAAATGGGGCTCGATAAAGCGGCCTTTTCCTAAATCAATTCTGAATTTGCTATCAATGGTATGCGAAGTGATTTGCCAGTTATCCCATAAATAGCGGTATGACAAATCGAGCACGCCAGTATCAAAATGATATTTAGTCTGTGCGTAAACACTTTGTTTAGTCCGTTTACCTGGTCGATTTTCATAAATCAAATCTTGGGTAATACCATGTTGGTTAACTACACTAAGCACCTTGAACGGATCAGTGAGATAACCATCAATCATTGAGTAAGAGTAGTTAAACTGAGTGATCATACGACGACTAATTACTTGAGTAAAACCAAGTAATATATCAGTGGTGGTTTTACCGTCACTACCTTTAGCCCGCGTTAGAGCAAACTCTTCGTCCCAAGTTACCGAATTTGAATCACCAATTAACATCGATGAAAAAGCAACGGGAATATCGCCCTCGGGGCTCAAGGTATCGTTAAAATAGCTAAAACCAACTGAAAAAGTTGAATTTCTGCGATTAAAATCCACCGCAATATTGGAGTTAACCCCAAGCGATAAATAATCAAACTCTTTAGATAGATGCGCCCCACTGCTCAAGGTTATATTAGGGCTCAAAGGTTGAGTCCATTGGGCGTTTAGCTGCACGCGGGTATCTTTAAATGTGTCATCGAGTGGGGTTTCATCAGCCTCGATGGTATACTGACCATTACCAGAAGGACGGGTAAATGTTTGGGCATTTGGCTGGGCCACCGCGCCATTGGCCGACGCACCAGTGAGTGAATCGATAGTGAATCGAAGGTTTAAGAAATGCTGATCGTCATACTCTTTGTTGCCATTAACGATGACCTCTACGGCACTAACCCGGTCGACTTCCGAATACACTAAAACCGCAGTGTCAAACTGCCATTCATTCTCAGCTTCGCTTGCTGTTGCAGTGCCCAGTAATGAACAAGTGGCCAATGCCAATGCTGCTTGAATATTTATCGGTTGAGTCTTCGATTTTTTTAGTTGCACCCGCAACCTCCACCGCCAAAGCTTTTGCCACCACTAGAGGCCTCTTTACTAAAATAAATATGGTCATCGAGTGAGCCATCAATGCCATTAGTTAACGCCATTGATTCTTTAGCCAATAAATCACGCTGCCAAGGCTCGACGCCCAAATTGGCACAACCACCTAACATCGTGGTGGCTAACAGCACTAATCCCAAATACTTATTTCTGGTCATCAGGCTCTCCGATTAAATAACTAATCTCTCGTTCATACTGCGGCTGCTTTTTAGTAAAGAAACCGACATGTTCAATTTTGACCTTACCATCGCGACCAATAAGGTAACTGGTTGGCATGCCTTTTAGTTTATATTGGGCTGCAATATCACCATTAGGATCGAACACAACAGGGAAATTAACGGGATTTTTTGTTAAAAAATCATCGGCTAACTCAGTCTCCGCATCAAGATTAATGCTAATAACGGTAAAGTATTGCGAATTAAATTGGTTTTGAATTTTCTTCATCCACGGAAAGGACTTACGACAAGGCACGCACCAAGATGCCCAAAAATCGAGGTAAATCACCTTACCTTGATGTTGAACTAACAGTTGCTCAAGTTGATGGTTTGCAGTGTTGGCTTGACTGGTCGTAGTAAAAAGCCCTACTACTAAAATCATCAAAACCAGTGCCAATTGAGAAAGGGTTTTCAAGGTATTATTCCTTTGCTATTACATTATTAACTAATGTAATAAGAATAATACATTTAGCGCTTGGATTAAACTCCAAGCGCTAATCTAACGTCGCCCTAACAATTATATTAGAGCTTTTTACCTGTTTAGAACTTCATTGTAGCCATTAACCATAGCTTGTCAGTATCAACGCCATGATCTTCAGCATCATAAGATGCATATTTCGCTAGTAAGCCAATTTGCTTGTTAAGCTGGTAAGCTGCAACCAAATCAAGTTCAGTACCGTAATCGGCAGAACCTGAATCTGCGCTGTAGTCATGGTAAACCGCAGTTAACTTAACGCCGCCAACTTTAGTACCGACTTTGAAGTATAAATCTTCAAGACCTGCACTAGGAGTTCCTAGGAACATGTCAGCCCAACCATTGAACTTGTGTAATGTGGCAAACGGGGTGCTAAAACCAACGCCATTGTCACTTCCTAGCACTTCAAGACCAATAGCCCCGAAGATCCCAGAAGTACTGGCATTAACTTCAACTAAGTAGTAATCAGCATCAAAGGTATTAGGGTTATCATTTGAATCACTTTGCATCGCATAGCTTAGGTTAACGCCAATTTTGCTGTCTTTGTTCAGCTTGGTAGCAAACTTGTAGTCAACACCAAAAGTATCAGTGTCAGCAGTTGCGCCATCAAAATCTAGTAGGTAAGCAAAGAATGCCAGCTTGTGCTCTTTTGCTGGTGCATACTTAACATTTAATGCATGGAATTCACCATGAAGATCGCCAGCCGCTACGGCTGAATCACTACCAAAAATACGGTTTGCATTAAAAATGTAGCTATAGTCAACATTGACTGAGTCAGTCGCTTGAACTTGTACGCGATATGCATCATATGTTTGTTCGTTTTGACGCCAACCAACCGTTCCTAAGAAGCGGTGACCGTTATGCGCTAAACGTTGACGACCTGCCGACAGAGTGGTTTTATTAAAACCGGTGTAGCTAATATAAGCTTGGTTTAGATCTAGACCCGTTGGATCGGCAATCACTGAGTAGCCATTGTTAGCCTCAGCCTTGCTCCAATAATCATCGGCACCAATGGTAGCAACGTGGTCAATTTCGATAACTGCAGCAAAATCGCTCACTTTACCCGTTTTAACCGTTAAGCGGGTTTTAAGGGTCGATGCGGTTGCGTCTTTTGCCGCGTTATTTTGATCATTAGTTTCGTAGCGATAACGAAGTTCTAGGTTTACTTTAGAGTCTTTAACCGCTTTAGAGATATCATCTGTTACACCTGCTTGAGCACCGAAAGTAATTACACCAAGTGCTGCTAGAAGAGTGATTGCTGTAGTTTTCTTGAGCATTTTATTTTCCTTTTAAATAAAAACGTCATACATATTTGATACCTGTAAAAATACACCTGTTTTTATAATGGCTAATTGATCAAAAGCAAGTGAGACTCACCACCGTGGCGTTTTTTTTAACAACAAAAAAAAAAGCCAATCAAGATCAACAAACCCTCCGTTAGCTGCTTAAAATATCGCTAAAACTCTTGCAATTCTCGAAATCAAGAATAACTCAAAAAAATCGAATTTTTACTCACTCGAAATATGAGTTAAGATAGCAAATTCAATCGCTGTCACTGGGTATTACATGTCAATTGATTCAATTATCGCCTCCCATTTTTTGTATTATTTATTGAGTTTTATAGCGGGTATTATTGGCTGTTTTGTAATCCTTAGTTTTTCTCACCGCAGCACAGTAGAATCTCAACGGCAGCTCAATCAATTAAAAGCCCAGGGGCTACAAGACAAATTACGCAATCTAGAACAAACGCTGCACCACGCTGAAGACGAGCTAGATAAGTTACAACTATCACTCAATAAATCCGCTCTAACGACTCAAAATTTACAGGCTCAAAACAGCGAATTAAACGCTCAGGTTAGAGAACTTAGCGTCACCGCAAAACTTCTGCAGCAATCCCACCAAGAGCAACTAGGGATTATTAACAATAGCCATGACGATATTAAGCATCAGTTTAGTCACCTTGCTCAACAGATTTTAGAAAATAAAGGGCAAGTTTTTCAGCAGCAAAACAAAGCTAGTATGGATGCATTACTTTCTCCCTTGATGCAACAGCTCGGTGATTTCAAGGCCCAAATTCAGCACACCTTTGAAAGCGAAACCAAACAACGCCACCAGCTCCAACATGAGATAGGTCACTTAAAACAACTTAACCAACAAATGGCAACGGATGCCGTTAACCTGACCAAAGCCCTTAAAGGTGACAACAAGCAACAAGGAAATTGGGGCGAATTAATCCTTGAGCGTATTTTGCAAGAATCAGGCTTACGTGAAGGACATGAATATCACACTCAAAGTCAGCACAAGAATGAACACGGCAAAGCATTTAGACCCGACGTCATTGTTAATTTGCCCGATGACAAAGATATTATTATTGATTCCAAGGTCTCGCTAAGTGCTTACGAGCGTTATTTCAACAGCGATAATGAGAACGAGCAACAAATAGCAATCAAAGAACATATCAACTCGATTAGGCAACATATTAAAGATTTAGGCGCCAAGGATTACCATCAATTAAAAGGTTTGCGTAGTCTTGATTATGTTTTATTATTTATTCCGATTGAACCCGCATTTTTACTGGCGATGGAACAACAACCCGACCTTATTTCCCATGCGATGAACCACAATATTATGCTAGTGAGTCCAACTAATTTATTAGTGGCGCTACGCACCATTCATAACCTGTGGCGTTACGATCAGCAAAACAAAAATAGCCAGCTCATTGCCAGCAAAGCAGCCAAACTATATGACAAACTCCGACTATTTAGTGACGACTTACTTAATGTCGGTCATAACTTAAATAAGGCTAATGAAAGCTACCACCAAGCGGTTAAAAAATTAAGCACTGGCAAAGGCAACCTAATTAGCCAAGTCGAGAGCTTTAGAGAACTAGGGGTCGATGTCAAAAAGCCCCTTGCGAGTGAGCTACTAACTAACCAAACACCTGATTTGCCACCCCTGATACAAGAAGAACAATCAATATGAGTCAATTTACTCCCTTTACCTGGCAGCCACAGTTTAAGCAATTTATCGAACAACAAATGGCTTTTGATCCTGCCCATGATATCGCGCATATCCAACGAGTGGTCATCAGCGGCATCGCGCTCGCTACGACCGAAAATGCCGACCTCGCCGTCGTTATCCCAGCTTGTTGGCTCCATGACTGTGTCAACGTTGCTAAAGACTCACCACAGCGCAATCAAGGCTCACGCTTAAGTGCTAAGCGCGCCATCGAGTACCTAACTGAGATTAACTACCCTGCTCAGTACTTCGATGCCATTGAACACCCTATCAGTGCCCACAGCTATTCAGCCAACATCGCAACGACCACCAT
>JABSRS010000259.1 GCA_013214885.1 Gammaproteobacteria bacterium | reverse complement strand
CGATCATTCGAGTGCCTGCTGCTGATGAGTTTGGCTCGGGCCAGACATATCCAATAATTAGAACGTTTTTCATGATTAACCACTATCGTAAATTTGTGACAATTGTAGCTGGAACTCCTGGTTGAAACTATCTTAAATAGTTAAAAACATGAGTACAGATTAGAAAAAACTAGTCAAAATAACTTGGATCAATACTTTTTTGTTCTTTTTAAGTATAGTGCGCGCTTAAATCATTCAATCTCCCCAAAGTTTAGGCTTAATTTTAATGACCTATAAAATGTATTACGAAGCGCAAACGGTATTTTTCTGTTTATTACTGAGTAGCATTGTATTTCTTGTCGATTTGTATACGCAGCTGGTCATCGCCTCTGGCGTGCTTTATATTACCGTGGTGCTGTTTTCTTTGTGCTTAAAAAACGATAAATCGCCAATTTTATTTGGGGTATTAGTTAGTGTGTTAACAGTGCTAGGTTATTACTTTTCAGAAAAATTAGGCATTGAATGGATGGTGCTAGCTAATCGTGCACTGGCATTATTTGTGATTTGGGTAACTGTTATTTTAGGCACGAAAATTAAGCAAACCAAAACAAAATTACGAAAAAGCCAACAACGTTTTCAAGAGTTGACTGAACAATCACCCACCATGCTATGGCAAGCAGGCATTAATGGTGATTGGATTTTTGTCAGTAATGGTTGGCTTAATTTTGTTGGGGGCGAGGATTCACAACACCTTGGCACAAAATGGCTTAGTGTGATACATCCTGAAGACCATGACATTGTGGCTAAATCGTATCAAAACTTAATAGATGGTGCAGAGTCCTTTCAGGTTATTTGTCGATTGAAGTCAGACAGCGGTTATAAGTGGGTTAGCCTGCAAGGTAATGTCTGTTATAGCAGCCATCACGAAGTCAGTGGATTTTTGGGTACG
Organism: Gammaproteobacteria bacterium; assembly: GCA_013214885.1. GTDB lineage: Bacteria > Pseudomonadota > Gammaproteobacteria > Enterobacterales > Psychrobiaceae > Psychrobium. The sequence continues at coordinate 4,514 of JABSRS010000259.1, read as the reverse complement.
GCTATTGATATTAATGATAACAAGGTAATGGAGCTTCGATTAGAAGAAACCACTGTGCGCTATTATCAACAAGATAAGATGGCGGCACTTGGCTCTTTGGCCTCGGGGATTTTGCATGAAATAGGTAATCCACTGGCTGGAATTATCGGATTACTCAATGAGATCCAACAAGAATTAAAAACCCATAAATTAACCGATCCAGTAAGGTCGACCCTTAACGGCTATTTAGCGATGATTTTTGATGAATTAAACCGACTTACTCGGATATCACAAGATGTTAGCAACTTCTCTAATATGTCTAGTTCTGATGATTGTCTGGTTGATTTAAATGACATAACCCGTCGGACTTGCCGTTTAATCTTACACGATGAAAGAATGTGGAATATTAAACTCAATTTAGACCTAGACACTAATATTCCTGCTGTAGTACTAGCAAGTGATCACTACGTGCAGGTATTACAAAATTTAATTAGTAACTCAATGGATGCCTGCTTGAGCAAAAGTGGCGAGGCTAAAATTGAGGTTGTTACCACGATTGAAGATGAACTAGTTGCCATTTGCGTTAGCGATAATGGGGTTGGGATGTCTCAAGAAACGTTGGCATTAGCAGGGGAAGAGTTTTATACCACTAAAGCTAAAGGCACAGGTCTTGGGCTACCGATTTGTTACTCGTTAATCCAGAAAATGAGTGGTGAAATGCAGATTAGTTCTAAGGTCGGTCAGGGAACGCAAATCACGATGTATTTTCCTGTGAATGGCTAACGGAAAAACACCGTCAGTCATCAATAGCCCTGGTCATAAAATCGAGAAATACTCTTATTTTTGGTGAGAGTAATTCTCGTTTTAAATATATCGCATAGGTTGAAGTTATTGTTTCATTGGGACTAAAAGTAAAACTTGGCAGGACATCAACTAAGGTGCCATTTTTTAATTGCTCCTTCACTGCCCACAATGGAATTAATGCTAGTCCCGCATGATTTAGGATTAACTGTTTTTGACCATTGACGGTATTGACCGAAATCCCATCATTAATCAAAAGTTTGATACTCTTTTTTCCTTCGAATAAATTTCAATCTTTCCATCCGCTATAGCTATATCGAATACAATCAAAATTCGCGAGATCGTTCGGTGTTTTTGGCTTTCCATACTGTGCCAAATAGTTTGGGCTAGCACATAGTAAGAAATTGTTAAGAGCGAGCCGCTTTGATATTAATGTCGAGTCGGGTAATTGACCACTGCGAATGGCAATATCGATATTTTCGTCGACTAAATCGACTACCCGTTCGGTTAACTCAAGTTCGAGATCAATATCTGGAAATTGCGCGATAAATTGGGGGATCAGAGGGAGTATGACACATTCACCAAAGCCAACAGTCATGCTGACTTTCAATTTCCCTTTGGGGTTTTGTTGCAAGTCGTTTACCGCTCTCTTTGCGGCATCGAGCTCTGACAAAATACGTTGAGAATACTCATAATACTTAACACCAGCCTCGGTCAAACCAACATTCCTCGTTGATCTGTTAAGTAAGCGAACCCCGAGATCTAGCTCTAACGCCGCCAACTGGCGCGATATTGATGAAGGCTGAACATCAAACACTTTACTTGCTTGAGAAATACTGCCTGTTTCGACCACACAGTTGAAATAGGCTAATCGATTAATAGTGCTCATAGTTTTTCCTTGGTTGGCTCACTTTAAATCAATGAGAGAACAAAAATGAAAGCAATCATGAAAGCAATGGTCATTAAAGAAGTCGGAAGCACTGCTCTTTCAACAGGTTGAAAGGGCAGTGCCGTTAGTAAAGGCTGGTCATTTGGTGATAGAGGTAAAGGCAACCAGTGTTAATCCACTTGATACCATGCTGCGAACAAAGGCCACGCCATGGTCTGACAATTTACCTGAAATTTTACACGGCGATGTTGCTGGGGTCGTGACTGAAATCGATGAAGGAGTGGTTGATTTTAACGTTGGCGATGAGGTTTATGGTTGTGCTGGTGGCATCACTGGTACCGACGGTGCCTTGGCCGAGTTTATGCTGGTCGATAGCGACTTAATGGCGCTGAAACCAAAAATACTGACAATGAGTCAAGCAGCCGCGCTGCCATTGGTCTCTATCACAGCTTGGGAAGCGTTGCATGATAAATTAAAAATCCAAGCAGGTGACAATGTCCTTATTCATGGCGCAACAGGCGGTGTTGGCCACATTGCTATTCAATTGGCTAAACATTTTGGCGCGACTGTATCTGCAACATCTAGGCCCGAAATGTCGCTCTGGCTAAAACATTAAATGCCGATAATGTGATTAATATTGCGACCAATCTGTAGCAGAATATGTCGAACAATATACTGACGGTATAGGCTTTGATGCCGTTTTTGATACGGTAGCGGGTGATAATATTCAAAAGTGCTTTGAGGCTGTCAGATTTAATGGGGGTGTAGCCACCACTTTGCCAGTTGATGATGTTATTCAAGTCGCGTTAGAAAGCCTGAGTTTTCACAGCGTGCTGATGCTTATTCCCTTAGTCCATGGTTTGAACCGTTCGTCACATGGCAAAATACTGACTAAAATATCTGAGTTAGTCGATGCTGGGGTAATTAGCCCATTAATTGATAAGCAGCAATTCACCATTTGGCAAGTAGCCGCCGCCCACTCATATTTAGAGTCAGGCAAAGTTGTGTTAACCGCTTAACGGTAGCGAATAAGGCTATGTGCCGTTAACTGTGTCTGTCTTTTTTATTTAGAATTTACTTGGTTACGGCAGACTAACAGGATGCCCAATCTCCCGTTCTTAGTTACCTTCATCTGGATAGCTGTTAAGAGAAAAAATCAGGGACGATTTTTTAGATTTTCGCGCAGGGATGCGCATTAAAATCGCATCCGTTAAGACAGTTATGTAGATGAAGATCAGCAACTAAATATGGGTCGCTTTTCTTTGGTTACTTTCTTTGGCGACGCAAAGAAAGTAACTGGTGTGCCTGCATCTAAGTTCAATGATGTGAAATAAATAAAGCACATCATAAAGCTCTCCAAACATAATTTAGAGCCACAGTTAACTAAGGCTCTTTAGATTTAATGTAATTAGAGGCTTACTTCTTTGCCGCCATCATTGAATCATATCCACCGCCGTTGTGCAGCTTAGTGTAACCAGCGGCTTTTAAGCTGTTAAAAGCTTTACCAGAACGATTTCCTGAGCGACAGTACAATACTACGTCACGATCTTTTCTAATTTCTAACGCTGAAAATTGCTTAACCGCAACATCAAAAGGGATGTTAACTGAACCTTTTAGGTGACCTTGCGCATATTCTGTTGCCGTGCGGACATCAATAATCAATGCTCCTTGAGCAATCATTTGCCAACCAGCTTGTTCACGGCTTTGTTGATGATTTCCATGGGCAAATAATGAGCCAGAGAATATAACTGCAACCAGTGCAATAAGTTTAATAATGTTCATAATAATCCTTTGAGGGTAATAAGTTACCTGCATCATAACTAATTTGGGGTGATATCGCATTCAGATTTAAGCCTATTTTTTTAAATAGCCATGTCGCAGGGCAAAATCCAGTGAATGCCATTTGCAACACATTGACGCCAATAAATAGCGTAAACCAGATAAAGTTCGGGCTTACCCATTAGGTTAGTGCCACTGAAATAAAAATCATCAGGCTAATATATAGCCGAATTCAACGTGCAAGTGCACCACAAGCAGTAACATCATATAAATGAAAGCATTCTGAAGTATTATGTAATGTAGTAAGTGCGGCCAAACACATTACAGAGGAACTTCAGAATGCCTTACGAACATCTTAACAGCTTTGAGAGGAAAGCCATTTACTATCGTTTAACAGCGGTGAAAGCTACCGTTCCATCGCAAAATTGTTAAATCGGCATCACACTACTATCATGCGAGAAATTCGACGAAACAAACCTCCTTTTTACGATTATTTTAATGAGTCGGCACATCAGCTAGCTATAGCAAGAAGGATACCCCCCAGACATGCGAAGAAAAGACCAAACATCTCACTTTACGATTTAGTGGTGAATAAAATTTCAAAAGGATGGTCTCCTGATGCCATCGCTGGTCGATTAAGAAGAGAAAATTCTCTCGACAAATCAATGCATGTCAGCTACTAAACCATTTACCAGTGGGTAATCAAAGATTATAAAGCTGGAGGGGAGCTTTACAAAGACCTCGCTAAACGCCATAAGAAAAGACGGAAACAGCGTAAATATGGCGACTACGAGGACAGATTAAAGATCGAGTGAGCGACCAAAGATCGTCGAAGAAAGAAGTCGAATTGGTGATTGGGAAGGCGATTGGTTGTCATTCATGTTGATCGAACCACAAGATATTTAATTGCAAAAATGATTAAAACTAAACAAGCCATATTATTTAACGCAGCCACAATATCAATGTTTAAGCTAGTTCCAGAGCATAAGCTACTCACTTTGACGTTAGATAATGGTAAAGAGTTTCCTGCGTTTAAAACGCTAGAACAGCCCCTTCATTTAAGTAT
>JABSRS010000026.1 GCA_013214885.1 Gammaproteobacteria bacterium | reverse complement strand
AAAAAACTTTTTTTTTTTTTTGAAAAAAAAATAATTTTTTTGTGGAAAGTCATTTTTTTTCAACATTTATGTTTTGGTGCCAAACGCACCAAATGGCTCCTGCAATAGCCAAATCGCTCCAAAAACACCCCAAAAATCAGTATTTTGGATTTTTCTAAAAAAAAAAAAAAAAATTCGAAATTTTTTTCTTTTTTTTTTTTTCGAAATTTTGTTCCGCTTCTAACTAGCGTATTTAAATGAAGATCGGTGATATACCTAAAAAAGTTACGGGTGAATTACGGTTTTTGACGTTTTTTTCTAAAAATCCACCAAAAAATTATTTTTTTGTGAGGCCTGGATGGAGAAAATTTCGGTCGAAAATCGAAAAACTATTTTTTCGAGACATTTTCTCTACGAGCGGCTATACGTCTTAGACACGCGTATTTAATGGTTTAGTTATTTTTTACGGCTGAAAAAGTCATTTACCGCCTGGCTAAGAAAGCCAAAGGTGGTGATAAAGATGCCAAGCTTGAAATTAGCGTGTTAGAAAAAGTTACCGCTCATCTTGATGAAGGCCTAATGATCCGTTCGTTAGAGCTAACTAAAGAAGAAAAAGTAGCAATTAGCTATTTAAACTTCTTAACGGCAAAGCCAACGATGTACATTGCTAATGTTAGTGAAGAAGGGTTTGACAATAATCCACTACTTGATCAAGTGCGTGAATTAGCCCTTACTGAAGGTTCTGTTGTGGTTGCTGTTTGTGCCGAGCTAGAGTCACAAATTGCCGAATTAGACGCTGAAGATGCGGCTGAATTCATGGCAGACATGGGCATTGAAGAACCAGGTCTTAACCGGGTTATTCGTGCGGGTTACGATCTTCTTGAGCTACAAACCTATTTTACCGCTGGTGTTAAAGAAGTTCGTGCGTGGACTATTTCGATTGGTGACACTGCGCCACAAGCTGCTGGAAAGATCCACACTGACTTTGAGCGTGGCTTTATCCGTGCTGCAGTTATCGGTTTTGACTCGTTCGTTGAGTTTAACGGTGAGTCTGGTGCTAAAGACGCTGGGATGCTTAAAGTCGAAGGCAAAGACTATATCGTTAAAGATGGCGATGTCATTCACTTCCGCTTTAACGTGTAAGTTACTACCCTGCTACAAAAAACAAGCCGAGTTATGATACTCGGCTTTTTTATTGAAGCTATCAAAATAAAGGCTACCACCCAATGGATAACATTATCGATGGCATCGCACAACATGGCTACGTAGTCATTGAAAACGCCATCCCGACCGATATCATTAATAACCTGTTACTTGACTGTCAAAATAACCAAGCGCAATTTACTCCAGCAGGGATCGGTCGCCAGCAAGGTTTACAATTAAATGATCAAATCAGAAAAGATCAGACTCGTTGGTTTGATAGCAACAATTTGGCGCAGACCGAATATTTAAGCGTAATGGATCAGTTACGGAGCGAGGTTAATCGTCAATTTTTCATGGGATTGTTCGATTACGAATGTCACTATGCCAAATATCAGGCTGGCGATTTCTACAAAAAGCACCTCGATGCCTTCAAGGGTAGATCCAACCGTGTGTTAACTACAGTCTGCTATCTCAATTCACCATCAGTTGGCGGCGAACTAGTGATCTACGCCGAAGACTCTACGACTGTTTTAGCGCGAGTAAGTCCTAAGGCAGGCACCTTAGTGGTGTTTGAAAGCGAACGTTTTCCCCACGAGGTATTAGCAGCACAGTCGATCCGTTATTCAATTGCTGGTTGGTTTAGGACCAACAATTCCCTCGCTGGGATAATCGATCCCGCGCGTTAGCATGGCTAATCAGAACGCTCAATAAAAACGGCGTTTAGTCGCGGTAATCACTTCCCTTGATTGATCATTAAACGAGTAATCAGACACTAAAGGCACAGCTATGCTATGCCTCTCTATTGTGTTAAGCGCTCCATTACGCTCGAATATAATTCCTAAACCGCTTAAACACGCCAAAATAACTTCTGAGTTTATTCACTCGCTCTAGCTGTTGCTTCTGCCTTTTCGTTAATAATTGTGGCTGATACTGGGCGATTAAACGGTATAAATGATAACGCGATACTTTTTTAGCAATTAAAAAATCAGGTCGCCATAACTGGTTTACTATAGTTGAACGTTCAAAATCGACTAAACTTAGACGACCGTTTTGATCAACTAAAATATCACGAATTGGCATCGCGTGACGAGCAACACCAGCCGCGAGCATCTGTTCAACTATTTTGGTTAAATCACGTAAATTTTGTTCACTAAGATCGACTGGTTTCACCCCTGGTAAGCGAGTCATGAACAGTTTGGTATTGTGATCTTCAAATTTAATCAGGCGCGGGATATCGATGATATGCAGGAGGCGTAACAAAGCTTCCTTCTCGCGCTTATAACGGCGTTGATAACCGCGGTAGGGTTTGAATAATTTAGTGACTGTCTCATCACCAATTTCTATTAACATTTTTTCAGTGTTATATTTGTTATCTATTACTTCCTTGATCATAGCCATCCATTAGCAAGCTCTATCTGTATAGTATAATAATATAAATATGTTGAATTTCATTCACATATTTAAATTTTAGAGTAAGCGCAGTGTTATAAGGTGATGTTTCTACCGGAAAAATCTTGATAAAATTAAGTTTTAATGGTTTTAATAAAGGGTATGGGAGAAGGTAGCCATTGACCTTCTAAGTCCTAAATTAGTGTTCGCAAAACTGGGTTTCACTTTACTAAAATAATCTGAACTAATTTTTACTTTTCTACAGACCAAAAAAATCGCCTTAAGCGATTATGTTTGTTCTTACTTTTAATAAATGGTGCGGGAAGAGAGACTTGAACTCTCACACCTTGCGATACTAGAACCTAAATCTAGCGCGTCTACCAATTCCGCCACCCCCGCATATTAAATCTTTACTGTTTAACACTATAAAAAGGGTGAGTTCTTATAATATCACTCGCTTCTAACGAGAAGAATAGTTGGCTGGGATACAAGGATTTGAACCTTGGAATGACGGGATCAAAACCCGCTGCCTTACCGCTTGGCTATATCCCAACTAAAATGTTTATCTACTCATTCGAAGTAAACCTCGAAAGAATAAATGGTGCGGGAAGAGAGACTTGAACTCTCACACCCTAGGATACTAGAACCTAAATCTAGCGCGTCTACCAATTCCGCCACCCCCGCATCACTTTAAGATTGGGCTAAACATTGTGTAAACACATTGCTTCGCTGTCGTCTTTAAGTGCGGCGTATTATGCGGATGGAGAGCGCAACCGTCAATAGTTTTTTGATAGTTTTTTTAGACTTTTTTACCGAATGACGCTTTTATAGACACAACGTACACAAAACAGCCCAAACAGAGGCAATTAAAGCCCCATTGCATACTTCATTACTTGTTTTTTACCCCAAGTCGACTGTTCAGCCAGTTTGAGGATTGTATTTCTAAGTAGCTTAACAGGAAGTTTTTGATTGCTAAAAGTGAGATAAAAAACATCCATTGCCGATTGCATTAACAGATTGTCCGGTCGACGCGATTTTTGATAACGGCTCAACGTTTGCTGATCCCACCAATCATTATCACTGGCATGCGACTGAGCTATCTCTTTGGCCAACGCTATGACATCTTTAAAGCCTAAATTAACCCCTTGCCCTGCCAAAGGGTTGATTGTGTGCGCAGCATCACCAACCAGCACTACATTCGCTTTATGATAGGTTTGGGCATGACGACGGGTTAAAGGGAAAGAACCGCAGTCATTAACCGTAAATTGCCCTAATCGCTGCGGAAACTCCGCAATAATGCGTTGTTTTAACTGCTCGGGCGATAAACTCGATAATTGACGAATAACCTGTGGGCTATCGTACCAAACTAATGATGCTTTATTACCCGCAAGTGGTAACAACGCTCGAGGACCACTGGCGGTGAACTGTTGCCAAGTAATATTTTGTTGTGGGCATTGGGTGGTAATATTAATTAACATCGCGTGTTGACGATAATCCCAAGCCGTAATTCCAATATTGGCTGCTGCCCTAACGGACGAGTTTGAACCATCAGCTCCAACCAATAGCCGACACTTAATCGGTTGGTCATCCATGGTTAGGGTGTAACCAAATTGGTTTTTTTCAAACCGCTCAATCGTCGCGTCTTTAAACACCGTAATATTGTCGAATGTGTTCATTTGTCGCCACAGCGCTAGCACAATTAAGCGATTTTCAACAATATGCCCCAAGTGCGCACGAGACATCTCAGCACTGTCGAATAACAAGTGCGAGTCCTGAGCTTCCCACGTTTCAAGATAACGATAGGGACAACTGCGCATTTGTGCAATGTGCTGCCACGCTCCAACGTCCTCAAGCAGTTTCTGCGATGCAATGCTAATGGCTGATACCCGTAAATCCATCGCTTGAGTTGGCTGATATGGCATAGGCGCATTTTTTTCAACGATTGCTATCGATAACCCAAGAGGTGCCAACGCGCAGGCTAAAGCGGCACCGACCATGCCTCCCCCGACGATAGCTATATCAAATTGCTGCATTTGTTATCCAATCCAATCAAATAAATTTAACTATATTTTAGGTCGGCTCTAGCGAGATAGCCACCAATATTAGATAATTAGACTTTAATGACTACCTTGAACTTATTTATGCGCCATACCCCACTGCTGCTCGGTGCTTTGCTAATCCTCGCCTCCGAATTAATTTTTGCTGGACTCAGTGCATTAATAAAATATCTCAGTGCAGATGTCTCGCAAGTGCAAATGATTTTCTTCCGTAATTTATTTGCTTTAGTGCCCTTATTACCTTGGCTAGTTAAACACCGTGCCACAGCACTTAATTCAACCAAGTTGCCATTACATTTATTGCGCGCTGCCACAGGGCTCAGCGCAATGTTTATCTATTTTTATATTATCAGTCATTCAAACCTGGTCAATGCGGCGATGATATTGCTGCTTGCACCTTTTTTTATTCCAGTGTTAGCCTGGGCATGGCTCAAGCAACAGCAAAATAGCGCAGGAGTCATCGCAATCATACTCGGCTTTATCGGGGTATTAATTTGCTTGTATGCCGATAATGACAGTGCCGCTATTAGCCAGAACTTGGTGCTATTAATCCTGTTCGGCGCGGTGTTGGTCGCAATCTCAAAAACGGTGATTAGTAAAATGACCGCCACCGAATCAAGTCAAAGAATTGTGTTTTATTTTACCTTTCTTTCATTCGCGCTAAGTGGCTTATTATTACCATTTTGGTGGCAACCAATCAGTTGGGGAAATTTGGGACTGCTGATTTTACTGGGCTTTGGGGCGGTCTTAGGACAGTTAATGATGACTAAAGCCTTCGCTTTAGCACCAGCAACTACGCTTGGCTTGCTCAGTTACAGCTCAATCATTTTTGCGGCATTATTTGGGGCCATTTGGTGGCAAGAAATCCCAACCCAGCAGTGGTATGTCGGTGCGCTGGTTATTGTTGTTGCGGGGAGCATTAGCGTAGTTTACGGCGCAAAAAAACTCACTCGTTCAATAATGCCAAAATAGCAGCGGTTTGTCGTTGTAACAGCTCGACGTCCCCCCTCGATTCAACATTTAGCCTGACCACTGGCTCGGTGTTGGAGCTACGTAAGTTAAAGCGCCACTGGGGATGTTCGATACTTAAACCATCAATGTGTTCGATGGCAATTGCCCCCGCTGAAAAATGTTGTTTGACCCGCTCAATCGCGGCGACAGGATCAATTAGTCGGCGATTTATCTCGCCAGATGATGGGAACTTTTCAATCCGCTGTGCCACCATTGCTGATAACTTCGTGTTGTTCACACACAGCATTTCGGCCACCAGCAGCCACGGGATCATCCCCGAGTCACAATAAGCAAAGTCACGAAAATAATGGTGAGCACTCATTTCGCCACCATACACCGCATCTTCGCTGCGCATCCGCTCTTTGATAAAAGCATGACCTGTTTTGCACACGACTGCCGTGCCGCCAGCTTGATTAACCAAATCAATAGTGTTCCAAGTCATTCTAGGATCGTGAATGATTTTTTGCCCTGGATCTTTGGCTAAAAAGGCTTCGGCTAGTAATCCGACAATGTAATAACCTTCAATAAACTGCCCTTGCTCATCAAATAAAAAACAACGATCAAAATCGCCATCCCATGCAATGCCCATATCAGCACCATGCGTAATCACCGCTTGAGCAGTCGCTTGACGATTTTCTATTAGTAAAGGATTGGGGATACCGTTAGGAAAAGTACCATCGGCTTGATGATGAATCTTGATCAATTCAACGGGTAATCCCAGTTGATCAAACTGCTGTTCCAGCGCATCGATAACATGACCCGCGGCGCCGTTACCTGCATTAACCACCAATTTAAGCGGCCGAAAATTAGCAGGGGTAATATACGTGAGTACATGCTCGACATAAGGGGCCAAATTGTTCAATGAGGTTAATTGCCCACGGTTAGTTATCGGGGGAAACTTATTGCTCTCAGCCAGTGTTCTTATGTCATTTAAGCCCGTATCACCACTAATAGGCTTAGATTCTGCCCGTACTAACTTCATGCCGTTATAATCAATCGGGTTGTGGCTTGCCGTAATCTCAATGCCACCGTCGACGATTAAGTGCTTAGTCGCAAAGTAGACCTCTTCGGTGCCCGTCATGCCAAGATCTATGACATCGACCCCGCTATCGAGCAAACCATTAGCCGTTGCTTGTTTTAATGCTGCCGAGCTTAAACGCATGTCACCACCAATCACCACGACTTTTGGGCTTAAATAGGCGCCAAATGCCCTGCCAATACGATAAGCAATGTCTTCATTGAGTTCTTCGCCTAACCTGCCACGAATGTCATAGGCTTTGAAACAGCTGAGAGTTTGCACTATGAATGCTCCCCACCGCTAATGTTTTTCTTGGCGACTCGGCCATAAATATCTTCAAATCGCACAATGTCATCTTCGCCCAAATAGGCACCCGATTGTACTTCAATCAGCTCTAGCGGAATTTTACCGGGGTTTTCAAGCGCATGCTTGACGCCAATAGGAATATAAGTTGATTGGTTTTCAGTCAGTAGCATGACTTTATCGCCATTAGTGACCAATGCGGTACCGCTAACAATAATCCAGTGCTCAGCGCGGTGATGATGCATCTGCACCGAAAGTTTACCACCAGGCTTAACCGTAATAAGCTTTACCTGATGACGTTCACCGCTATCAATTGAGTCATATTTACCCCAGGGGCGATAAACCTCGCGGTGCAACGTCGCTTCGCTACGACGACTAAGTTTGAGTTGATCGACGATTTTCTTAACATCTTGCACCGCATCAATATGAGCAACCAATAATGCGTCTGGTGTATCAACAATCACTAAGTCTTCAAGCCCAAGGGTAGCGACCAGTTTATGTTCAGCACGGACATAACATCCTTGAGTATTCTCAGCGATAACATCGCCACAAAAATGATTACCTTGCTGATCTTTCTCTGATAATTCCAGTAACGATGACCAACTACCAACGTCATTCCAACCTGCATCCAATGGCATCACAATAACATCACTGTCAGATGCCGCGCACAGTGGTTCCATCACGGCATAGTCAATCGAATTATCAGGACACTTTGCAAACTCAATGGGATCAACCCGAACAAAATCCAAGTCAGCTTCAAGGTTAGCTATCGATTTTTGACACGCCAGTAAGATCTCAGGTTGAAAGCGTTCTAACTGCTTTAAGTAACAGCTCGCCTTAAATAAAAACATTCCGCTATTCCACAGGTATTGTTGCGACTCAACATAGTGCTTAGCTGTTGCAAATTCAGGTTTTTCGACAAACGAATCAACCGCGAAGGCATTACCTGTCGCGCTTCCTTGTTTAATATAGCCGTAGCCTGTATGCGGAGATGTTGGCACCACCCCAAATGTCACCAACTTGTTTTTCTGAGCAAAAACGATAGCGTTAGTAATGGCCTTTTGAAAGGCGTCATCATCGTCAATGACATGATCGGCAGCTAGCACTAATAATAATGGATCATCACCAGTGTCTAGCGCGATTAAGGCGGCTAAAGCAACGGCTGGAGCAGTATTTTTACCCATCGGCTCTAATATAATAGAACCTAACTCCCCAGTACGTCTTAATTGCTCTGCAACAATAAACCGATGCTCTTCATTACAAATGGTAATAGATTTATCTAACGGTAAGCCATCTAATCGATTCAACGTCGCCTGCAACATCGTTGAATCATCAACTAATGGTAAAAATTGCTTGGGAAAGTGTTGACGCGACATCGGCCATAAGCGACTGCCACTGCCGCCAGCCATAATCACAGGAATTAACATTTTTCACTCCATGAAATAAAATATATACGGATAAGTATAGACCCTATTTAGCAACTTAAATCTAGTTAGCTTTTAGGAACATATCGACCAATGCTTTACTCGAGCCCGACAAACTTTGAGTTGATTTCCCGTCAAATGCATTAATAATAGTCTCGCCTAATTGCTTTCCTAGCTCTACTCCCCATTGATCAAAGGAATTGAGATTCCACATCGCCCCTTGAACAAATATTTTGTGCTCATACAGTGCCATTAGGCTACCCATGGTTTTAGGCGTTAATTGCTCAATCACTAAGGTACTACTCGGAGAATTTCCTGGCATCACTTTATGCGGAGCAAGTTGACGAGCAGTTTGTTCATTGATGCCACTAGCGATGCATTCGTCATATGCTTGCTTAAGATCCTTGCCCTGCATTAAGGCCTCACTTTGGGCAAAGCAATTAGCAACTAGCACCCGATGATGTTCAGTAAAAGGACTTTGCCCTTTTAAGGACACTATAAATTCCGTTGGAATAACATGACGTTGATGCATTAATTGCATAAAGGCATGTTGGCCATTGGTTCCTTCCTGGCCAAACACGATGGGAGCAATAGCCATCGTAATGTCGTCACCATTTATATCAACCCGCTTACCACTACTTTCCATGTCTACTTGTTGTAAGTAACCAGGAAAATCACGCAGTAAGTGATCGTATGGCAATACAGCTAAGCTATTATGACCAAGGAAGCTACAGTTCCAAATACCAATAAGAGCCAATAGCACTGGCATGTTATTCTCAAATGGTGAAGTTTGAAAATGTTGATCCATTTCATAAGCACCCGCGCAGAGCTGCTCGAAATTTTCAACCCCAATGGCACAAGCCAGCGGAAAACCCACTGCTGACCATAATGAGAAACGACCGCCAACCCAATCCCACATCGGTAAGATATTCTTGCTATCAACACCAAATGCTTGTGCTTTCTCAGGAGCAGCGGTTACAGCGACAAAGTGTTTGGGTAAATCATCAACACCACAGCCCTGCTCGAGTAAGCATTGCTTCAACACATTGGCATTAAGGATCGTTTCTTGAGTGACAAAGGTTTTGGAAATGATCACCACTAAAGTAGTTTCTAAGTTGATTTTCTCCAACTTACCCACCACCGCTGTACCATCGACATTGGCCAGGTAATGTATCTTTAGCCCTGGCTGACGATAGGATTTTAATGCTTCATGACAAACTTTGGGGCCATAATAAGAGCCTCCGATGCCAACTGCTACAACGTCAGTAAAAGCTTTACCACTGTAGCCTTTAGCCACACCCGATTGGATTGAATTGATGATCTGCGCCATACGTTGATGAGTCGAATGTACTTCGCTAGCAAGTTTATCACCCAAAACCTGTTGCTTAATGGCATAAGGAGCACGCAGAACCGTATGTAAAACAGCCCGATTTTCGGTATTATTAATTTTATCGCCATTAAACATCGCGTTAATTTTAGCAGTTAAGCCTTGCTCTTTGGCCCACGCAACTAGATGTCCTAATACCACTGAATCAATATTTTGCTTTGAATAATCGAGCATCAAGTCACAGGTACTTAATGACAATTGATTAAAGCGTTCGGGTTGCTGGACAAAATAGTCACTAATAGACTGGCCTGAATATTCCTTGGCTAAACGGTATAACTGCTGTTCCATCATTTATCTCTTATTCGCTACAATATATTATTAACATGATGGTATCACGTAGCTTAGTTAGTAGCCCTCCATTATTAAGCGTTCCTCAACCAACCACGCTTGGCGTAGTCAGTTGAGTCTTAGCGACTAATCTAATACCGCTTCAAAGGTTAGGAATATTTGTCCGCCGACTTCGTCAGCTTCTGGGTTATTTTTAACGGCACTTTGATGCTCCGCCATAAGTAAGTAGCGCCCCGCATGCGCCAGAGTAAAGCTGATGATGCCGTTGTCATCACTGATTAATTTCAGCGCATTGGGATCGTTACGGTAGCGAACGCCTTCACGAACCATCTCGACTTCGACACCGGCTTGTGGCTGACCATTGAAGATAAATTTAAACTGCGCTTGTTCGCCTTGAGCAATATCAGACGGGTGAGTTACTGGTACCAACTCTAGTCCTTTATTGGTTGTTTTAAAGCTATTTGTTGGCGTGTTTAACGTGATGTACGTTAGGACATTAGCGTAAGATTCCATCGTGTTCTCATTGATCGCGCCCTGAGGTAATTGCGCTTGACGTTGGCTCTTGCTAACACCGCGCAGCCAATGCTTCTTGTCGTCACCTTTAAGTTGATAACTAGTCCAATACGACGGATCGCCGCCCATTTTCAATTGGTAGGTCCCGCTTTGTTCAAGATGGATATCAACCACACTTTTTCGGTGACCGCGATAGCTAGAACCTGGGCGAACTGACTCACCATTAGGCCCGGTAATTTTCATCCGATCTGCGCCCATAGGTTTATCGACATTAAAGGTTTCGTTAGACGCTGTTACATCAACCATCACCCACTCGCCTTTGTCATTCGAGAGGTTAAAGTGGCTCGGCAAAATCCAACGGTTATGAGCACTCGCCTGAGCGATAAAAAGTAACGCAACGGCGCCAAGGGCAAATTTATTTATTTTCATGATTATTCCTTAATAATAAAAAGTGATTGAGCAATTTCATAGCTTTTAGCCAACGGATACTGGTGACTATCGCCATTGAGAATAAAGGGTTGTTTAGTCATTGAACGACCGCCATTTTCACGGACAATTTCAATGCGCAACACATAATTACCAGCACTTAATGACTGTTTTTGATCATCGAGTGCTTTAAAGTTAAGTTGATAGTGCCCCGCTGGACGAGTTGCTGATGTCATCGCATCGACTATTGATTGATCTTTACGACCGACCTTGCGCCACCAGCGGCGAATATCTTTAAGCCATTTTGCACCATCGCGCCACAACACTAAGGTTCGAACGCTCTGACCCTTATCATCTTCGATCCATGCCGCGACATAGGGATTATGATATTCACCGGATTGAGCCGGTAAGTTTAATTCGAGTTTGAATTGAGTCGCGGCGCCGCTAGCCGCACTAAACCCAAGCAATGACAACAATAACGCCAACAACATAATCAATTTATTCATTAATACCTCCTAAAGTTAAAAAATTCATACCCACACCAGATAGCCAATAACTACCAGCAATGAGCTTACGAGGCTCAGTCCAACAGTTCGGTTAACTCGACGTTGTGCTAAGGCCAAAATAAAGCCGGTGACACTAAAAAAAATCATCAATATGGCGCTTAAATCGATCACGAAACGCCAAAAAGTGCCGCTGTTCCGCCCCTTATGTAGATCATTAAACAGCGCCCAATAGCCGTAATCGGTCGCTTCCTTAAATGCCTCACCAGATGCTAAGTCGATGGTTAAGCTCAGGTGAGTACCTGGACCTTTATCACTAATAAAGATCTCATCCTCTTCACGCTCAATGGTTAAGCGATTGCCGTTTAATTGGTTGTTGTGATATAAAAAACTAATCAACTCTCCCTGCGAATGCGGCTGTAACAGCGTCTGGTCAATCACAAAGTCAGCTTCAACGACCGTGGCTTGTTGATCGTCAAACCATTGTGGATGGTTGAGAGTGATGCCAGTTATCGAGAAAAATATCATCATGGTTAGTAACGCCATCGAGACATAAACATGGAGTAATCTTGAATAACTTAATAACGATTTATTAATCCGCATTTATGAATCGCTCTGACTAATAATCCGCTGAAGGATCTTGATATTTTCACCAATACTGAGCTGTTGTGGTGCATAAGCCCCCGCTTGTTGCAACAGGGCTAGCGCTTTCGAATATCGCCCGAGCGACATCATTAAATCAGCATGTTCAGTTAGTGCCGCTAATTTGACTTGATCCAAAGCACTTGCTCTAAGCAGCAACATTTGTGCTTGATGACTATGCTGTTGCAGTCGTTTGACTTGCGCTAGTGCTAATAAGGCGGGCCCATTGACTGCATTAAAACTAATTGCTCGCTCAAAGGCCTTTGCCGCCTGAACGGTTGAGCCTTGTAACTGCGCTAAGCGCCCGGTTAAATAGGCCAGTCGGCTCTGTAAGTTAGCCGGTGATGTCGTGCTCAGTTGCATTTTTTTCAACAGCTGTGTTGCACTGCCAAATTGACTGCTGGTAATTAAATACTCGACCGCTTCTAGCACCAAGGTCGGGTTGTTGTGATTGCGCCAAATACGGCCGTACAGTTGCTGTGCACGCTGAACACTGCCATGTTGGAGCTGTAACTGTGCGGTTAAGGCTAGATTTTGTTGATTACTTTCCCCTAAGCGGATTGCGGTCTCTAAACTCGCCAGTGCCAATATATAATCATGCTTGCTCAGCAATGCATTGGCACGATGGAGCCACAGTGATTTATCATTTTGATTATGGTTAAGCATTTGCTCGATTAGGCTAAGCGCAGCAGCGCTTTGCCCCGCTTGCGAATAAGCATATAACAACGCTTGATTGAGCTGTCGATCATTGGGGCTAAATAATTTAGCTTGCTGATAAGCGACGACCGCACTGTGAAAATTTTGGCTTTGAATATAACCATATCCGAGATAGTGGTAAAGTTGCGGATCTCTAACCCCCAGTTGTAACGCACTCGAGAAACTCGATGTCGCCGCCACTGGCTGCTGTAATTGCAGCTGGGTTAACCCCAGTCCATGAAAGGCCTTACCGTAATTCGGACGCTGCTTGATCGCCTGCTTAAAATACTGCGCAGCGATTTTCGGTTGCTGTTGTTGCAATGACAGCTGACCAATTAGATAAGCCATCGCGGCACTCATCGTCTCGATCTTTTGTTGTTTTTTAAGCTCAGTCAACAGCACAAGGTAACTTTCAGCCGCAAGGCTATCATTAATTAATTGCTTAAATTGACCTTCATTGTCATGCAGTTTTGGCGTAATACCAAGGTCGGCACCACTAATTTGCTGTAATAACAGCTGTGGTTGCTCGAGCTTAATCGAGAGTTCGGCCAGCGCCATTTGACTCAAGAAGAAGGTGGTTAACATTAAGTATTTCATCATTATTCTTTCAAGGTTAATGGCCAGATAAACTCGGTGTTAACCGGCTTACCATGGCGGGTAGGCAGCGTGAATCGCGTTCTCATTGTTAATTGCTTGAGCGAGTAATTAAGTCCAGGATACGGATTGTTTATTACTTCTTTAAGGTGAACCCGACCAGTTTGATCGATTACAACATGAAGTTTAAGCGCGACCCGTTTCACCCCAGCGCGTCGCATCGCAGGGGTAAACTTAATATCTAGCGGCGTTAACAATCTCGGCTTGCCATCGAGATCGTTGAGCGAAAAACCCGATATATCAATCGCAAAATTAGTCGCTTCAAAATCGGGGATAACCTGATTTATTTTTGGTGTCATCAACTGAGGTGGCGATACTTTAAGTTGTAATCGTGACAAAGTCAGACTAGCGCCCGCCCCTTTTAAGCGCAGATCAAGTTGCGGCGCTTGCTGGGGCAACACTTCACTAGCCCGAGACGGCGGTGGTGGCGGCGGTAACGCGATGGTCATTTCAAGCGGCCGGACCATCAATTGCTCAGGTGCCAATAGTTGACCACGATTATTACCGATTAATACCGCCATTAAGGCCGTAACAATCGCGAGCGATAACAACATAAATCGAAATTTAATCATGGCATCACTGTCGCTAAATTAATGCTGGTTGCACCGCCTAACGTTGCCTGATCCATCACCGCGACTAAAGTTTTAGTCGTGACGTCCTGATCCACTTGCAAAATAACTGGCATCTGTCGCTGACTCAACAACTGAATAACCGTAGACTTAACGCCTACTATGCCAATATCTTGCCCAGCATATATCACGCCTCCGTCACTAGTTATCGCAATTAGAATGCTTTGCTTTTCAAGCTGGCTGGCACTCAATGCTTGAGGTTTTTTGACCTCGACCCCTGTTTCTTTAACGAAAACAGTGGTGACGATGAAAAATATCAGCAAAATAAACACGACATCGAGCAAGGGTGATAAATCGATTTGGTGCATTTGGTTGTTAATTCGATGCTGTAAACTAGGGCGCATGATTAAGCTCCACATGACGTTGTAATTGCCACAACATGATCATCGCTGGAAGGCTCATCAGTAATCCAGCCTGAGTTGTTAACAGTGCTTTGCCTATCCCATCGCTGATGCTTAAATTGGCGTTATGACTTAACGCGCCAAAGGTATCTAGCAAGCCAATAATGGTCCCTAATAAGCCCAACAATGGCAGTGCTGCAATCAATATTTGCAACGGCTTAACCCAGCTTTCGACCCATTGCTGGTTAATTTTTTGATAGCGGCAATAAAAAGCCTCAAAAATTAAGCCATAACAAAATAAAGCCAAGCCTAAAATCAACCACAGCACTAAGCCACCGGTGATAAGCTCCTGCGGGATCCACTCGCTAAGCAGCATTAGCAACCTCGTCACGAACAGCACTATCAGTATCGGTATCGGGAGAAATTTGATGCGACAGTTTAACCGCGTAAGACTCTAGTCCCGCCATATAATGATGACAGCGTCGTGACATTAAGGCATGAACTACTAGCGCTGGTATCGCTACGATTAAACCTAATTCAGTGGTTACCAATGATTCAGAAATACCGCCAGAGACGGCATTAGCATCACCAGCACCAAATAATGTCATCAATTTAAAGGTTTTAATCATGCCACTGACCGTACCCAGCAAGCCCAATAACGGTGCGACCGAGGCGGTAACCGCTATCGCACTTAACCCCCGCTCAACCTGGTGCTTGGTTTGGATGAGTTGATCGAGTAACAAATCATCGCGTTGTTGCTGTTGCGAGGGTTGACTATATCGGGTCGCAATGCTGGCTAAAGCAAGTTGGTGGCGTGGCAAATTTTTAAGCGATAATAAGGTTTGATCAATACTTGGTAAACGCATTAATACCGCAGCCTTAAACAATGCTATCACTAGAGCCAATAGCGCAAAAGCAATGATTGGTAACACCCAAATACCGCCTTTGTTAAGGTGCTCAACTAAGCTTTCTTGATGCTGCGCCAACACTAGACTGCGGTTATTACTTGGATCTAATGCCAGCATGCCTCGCTGGTTAGTTAACACCTCGCTTAACTGTTCGAGCTGGCGGGAATCAAACTCGAGTGCTAACTGCCATTGCTGCTCGACTTGATTAATTAAGCCGCCACGGTCTTGACCGTCGCTCATAAACCAATGGCTAGGTCCGAGTGCTAACCTTTGTCCGTCAATCATTTCACCGTTATTTAGCGCGATAGTTGCCGCGATAAATTCGCTCGACTTGGTTTGATTATCAAGATAAGTACTGAGTTGATCGGCGCTGTTAATCACTGAGTGAGGGTCAATGCTGGCTAAGACATTATTAAGATAATTTTGTTGTTGCTGCCATGATTGTAATCGCTGTTCTAATTTAGTCAGAGTAAGGTTTTGCTCGTCTTTGGCACGCGTAATGGTTGCAGCGGCAACACTTAATGTTTTTAATTTGGTCTCTTCAATCGCCAGTTGCTTAAGCAAGATAGTACGCGCGTGGGCAATTTTTTTTACCTGACGTTGATATTGCTGATTTGATTGTTTAATTTCAGCGATTAATTGCGATTCAACATTGGCGATAGTAGTGGTATTAGTGGCCGCATTCGCCGACGCGCTGAAACCAACAGTACTCAAGAGAAATAACAACAGCGCGAGTATTTTATGACGCATTACTTGCCCCTATATTAACTGGCAAACTGAACAACGGACCTGGTACTTGGTTTTTAGCGTTCATAATCGCCTGTCTAATATCCGCCCCAATATCTTGCTGCTCTTGCCATTGCCAACGCCCAGACTGGCGATAACCAATGCCACTACGGCTGTTATCTTGGGTAACAAACCACGCATGGGCATTACCAAAATATAATTGTTGGGTTAACAATTCTTTACCCGCTAATGAGATCACTCCTTGCTTAACCATGATCAACTGATCCGCCTTAACTATTTGCTTAGTCATGCTGCTTAGTGATTGGTACTTGGTATTTAAATCAGCTGACGATGTCAGCTTGGTTAATTGCGGCGTCAGTTGTAATACCAAATACGGTGGTAACACGGCCATTAATTGCTGCATTTTATTGGCAAGGTTTGGCAACGCTAATCGGTATTGACTAACAGCTTGCTCGGCGACACTTTGTGATTGCAATAAAGCTAAACGCTGCTGACTGACCTGATCTTGATTGTCTTGGCTTTGTTTTATCTGAGAGTTTAAGTTTTTATTCTGCTGCTTTAACAACGAAACGCGCAACGCTAACTGCTGCTGTTCTAGCTGCCAACTTTGACTTAGCTGATAAGTCGACTTATCAAGATCAAGCCATTGCTTAGTCAGCTGATCGACCTGATTTTGGGCCGCCACCAACATTGGCATCAACCCGATAGTAATGATTAATAATTTCACTGTATATTTCATAACTTTCACAATGCAAAAAGCAGGTCGTCTCCTAAAAGATCGACCTACCGATGGTAATCAATAAATTAGTATTGGTAGCTAACTGATAATTTGAAGTTACGACCTACTTCATTATCATTGTACGCAGCATTACCCCAATACATCCCGAAGCTATTGTGATTTTGATACGCTTTATCAAAGGCATTTTCAACCGCTAGCTTGACTGATAATCCAGCAACAGCTGGTGCCTGATAGCTCAACCATAAATTAGTCACGCCGTAGCCTGCTTTTTCATAATCTGTGTCCATCACCGCGCCATTCTCAATCGAACGATCAACCAGTTCAGCTTTGCTGGCAAAGTAACTATTCCAACCAACCAGTAGTGACGGCATGATTTGATAATCAGCGCCGATTTTCACGACATGAGTGCCTGAATATGGGTTGTCTGTAACATAAGCACCTGTATCGTTTTCACCGTCGTCATAGCTATAGCTAATATAAGCATTGATGTCATTGTGCGATAAATTAAAGCCAGCTTCGATACCACTCATGGTTAAATCAACTCGACTGCGACCCAGACTGGTGTTTTTAGTCGGGTGATAATAATTATCGATGCTGTATTGATAAATGTTGACGAAAATATCAGCACGGTCAACATTGAGTTGACGCTGTAAATCATAACCGAGATTAAATTCGAGGTGATTACCAGTTTCGGCTTTAACATCAGCTGACTGCTTGATCGAGTCGCTAATCATTAATGTTTCAGGTAAACCAGGTCCCTTAAAGATTCGGCCATAGCCAACTTTAAAAT
>JABSRS010000258.1 GCA_013214885.1 Gammaproteobacteria bacterium | reverse complement strand
GCGAAGCATCCTGCTGGCCATAACTCGTCACCGCTTGAAGTTTTGTTACCTCTTGCTGAGCCATGGCTGGCGTTGTCAGTGCACACATTATTGTTGCAACGGCTAAAGTGGTCGGCTTAATCGTAAATAATTTGTTATTAATCGCGTGGTATTTCATGTCTAGCCTATTGTGAATTTATTAATGAGTTAAGGGGCACTACCTGCATCCATTTTTATATGGGCGGCTTGTAAATTTTGTTGCTTTAAAAATGTCATCAGGGCGAGTAAATGCTCGACCGTTGCGTCTTTTTCGCTAGCGATAACAATGTCCGAATTGGGTGAATCTGAAACGGCTTGCTTTATCGCTTGCTCGATTGCTGCTCTATCTTCAAATTTCTTATCAGCTAAGCCCCAGGTATTGTTGGCAAAAAGTGTAATTTGAATGTGGCGTTTATCACTTAGTGGCGTGGCTTGTTCGGCTCCTTTCGATGGCAACTCGACCGATAAAGCCATTTCTACAGGGTTTGCTGTAAGAATAAAGAACACTAAGACAATGAATAAAATGTCGAGCATTGGAGTTAGATCAACGGCTAAATCAGCTAACCCACCATGTTGTTCGGTATCAATAGATATCATGCGGTACGCTCTTGTTGAGTTGGAGCGTGGTGGATCAACGAATTAGATTGGTCCATATCAACATCATCAAGCAGTAGGTTTACGCAATTGAGTGTTTCACTTAAACGGGTTAAGCGATTATTGGCAAAAATACGCAGAGCGTGAATAGCAATCAATGTGGGTAGGGCAATCGTTAAGCCTGCAGCGGTGGTCAACATGGCTTGACCTAAACCGTCAGCTAACATGGCTGGAAAAATAGGACCCGTATGCATCGATATAGCAGAAAACACCTTTATGATCCCGATAACGGTACCTAACAGACCCAGCATCGGACTAATTACAGCCAATAGCGTTAACCAGCCTAAGTTGTTAAATAACTCATTGCGCTGAACACTAAGCCAATGGTTGGCTATTTCTTCACGAAGCTCTCGCTTTTTGTCACTATGTTTCACTAATAAACTAATGCTTGTCAGTAATCTATCGGAGGTTGGCAATATCTCGTTGCAGATAAGCCGAGCTCGTTCAAGGCGAACTAGTGCGACCGCTTGCTTAGTGCTCATTGGTGAACGCCAGCTAATGTAAAAAATACCGCGCTCAATGATTAGCATTAATGCAATAAAAGAGCATATAAGTAAGGGGTAGGCTAGGGGTCCTAAGGCAACGAAAGAAATAGTCATGATTAGCTAACTTTACGGGCATTTAAGATAAATTCAACGGGAACTTCGACCCAGATGTTTGGTGAATTTATTGGATGTTTGTTTGGCATAAAGTCCCATGTTTTAACTGCTTTTAACGCAGCGCTATCTAATAGGTCATAGCCAGATGATTTAGCGATAATAATCTTTGTCACATTGCCCATAGCGTTGAGCTTGGCGTGAATTAGCGTGACACCTTGCTGTCCGCGTTGCCTAGCCCGACGGGGATAGTCTGGTGCTGGCGGTAAGGTTTTAAATCGTGGCTGCTGGATGATTAATTGCTCATTGTTGACAGTAACTGATGCGCTATCTGTTGGTCGTAATGTTGTTTTTATTGGCAGTACCGTTGTTTTAACCAGCTGTGGCTTTGTTATTGTTGTTTTTGCTGCGGTGAAAATTGGTTGATTGGTCCGACGTTTAAACGTTTCTTTAACCACTGTTAGGTTTTTTTTCGGCTGTTTGGTGATGATTGAGTCTTGGGTTGTGACTTCTTGAACATTTTCAGAAATTGGGTTTGCTTCAACATCGATCACACTTAGGTTAAGCAGCATCGATGTTGAAGCCGGACTAGATACTATTGTCGCTGCAGAGTGCCCAGCATTAAGTAGCAGGGCTGTGTGGAAAACTCCAGCAACTGTAACCGAAAGCATAACGCGAAAATGGCTTTTCATAGCAACCTTTAAACCAGCATGGTGATGACATAACAAACAGAAACAAATGTTACATTAAACGCGCCAGTAAATGCAAACTATTATCATTGCGATTTGCGTGTTTATTGATTGATGTCTGGTTAAGCGATTTACATCACAAAAAATTGAGATTAGCCCAAACCAATCATCGGTGACGGCTCGGGATAAATATTATAAGATTCAATCTAGCTGGGTGATTGCGGTTAAAAACTTGGTCGATGCTGGTGGTTAATAAAAGTTAAGCGGATGCAAGAATATTATAGGTAAAAGTACTGAAAAAATATGTACATTAGGATAGCCCAAATGACCATGGCTCTAATTTTTTTGCAGTAAATACACTCAGTCTTTTTGTCTGGTTGCTTAGGGTTATTATGCGGAGATTTAAACATTTTTGGTCCTGTTACTTTTCACGGCTGAAATATCCCTCTATCAGTAGTTTAGCAACTTAGATAGGGTTAATATACCCTATCTAAGTTGACTCAAGAATGAAACATAAAATGCTAAAAAGTGCCGTGCTACTCGATCTAAAAACATTGGGGGATGATATTGACCTATCAACACTTAGGGAGCTGTTTGATTGCTGGCAAGATTATGAGCTGTGTGACCCGACACAAATTATTGCACGCTGCCAACATGCCGACGTTATTATCACTAACAAGGTGGTTTTAAGTCGTGAAACCTTAATTAAGTTGCCCAAGCTGAAATTGATTGCCGTGACTGCTACAGGCACCAATAATATTGACATCGACGGCGCTAAAGAACTTGGTATCGGGGTGATTAATGTTGAGGGCTACGGTGCCAGATCCGTTGCCCAACATACCTTTAGCTTGTTATTGCAGCTGACCAATCGGACGACACCCTATCAGAAATTTATGCGAGAAGGTGGTTGGCAGCAAAGTGAGTTTTTTAGTCATTTAGATTTTCCGATGCTTGAATTGGCAGGAAAAAACTTTGGGATCCTTGGCTTTGGTGCCTCGGGACAATTGAGTGCCAAACTAGCTCAGGCATTTGGGATGAAACTGTTAATTGCTGAGCGTCCTGGTGCGGTTGATATTCGAGACGAAAGAGTGTCATTTGAACAAATGCTGGCGCATAGTGACGTGGTTAGTTTGCATTGCCCGTTAACCAGCGATACCGATCAGGTTATTAATCAGCAAACGCTGAAATTAATGAAACCGTCGGCATTGCTAATTAACACCGCCCGTGGTGGTCTTATTAATGATGCTGACTTAGTGTCAGCTTTAAGCAATAATATTATTGCTGGTGCCGCTCTTGACGTATTGACGACCGAGCCACCAACCCAGGGAAATTGTTTGCTCGATTACCAAGGTGACAATTTAGTGGTCACGCCGCATATTGCGTGGGCGACAGTTGATGCCAGGCGCAGATTAGTTACGATGCTGGGCCAGAATATTAGCCATTTCTTTGAACAATAGATTAAGATGCTAATAACTAGCATCTTAATCTAGATAGAGTCACCTTTTATGAGTTACCAAGTCCTATCCTTTGATACATGGCCGCGGGCCGAACATTTTAAGTTTTATAAAAATGCCAGTAATCCATGGTTTAACATTGGTTCAAATTTAGATGTTTCAGCGCTGTATTATTATTGCAAAGCGCAGCAATTGAGTTTTTATCATGCTTATTTGTACTTAATGCAACAAGGGATTAACAGCAATCAATCGTTTGGCTATCGGATTGTTGGCGAGCAAGTGCGTCATTACTCCAAACTTAGCATTAGCATAGCTATATTGGGTGATGACCAAATGATCCGTTTTTGCGAGCTGCCTTTTGTTGAGCAGTTTGAAGAGTTTAGCAAGCTGGCTTTATTGGCCGAACAACGAGCCAAAGGGCAGCCTTTTATCGCTGCTGACTTTGTCGGCAATGAAATGCGTCAAGATGTGGTCCATGCCTCCGTTATTCCGTGGCTAAGCTTTACCAGCTTTAGTAATGCCCGAAACACCGATGTGCCAGACTCTATTCCTAAAATTGTTTTTGGTAAGGCGTTTAAACAAAGTGATAAGTTGCTGATACCGTTATCGGTGGAGGTGCATCATGGCGTAATGGATGGTTTACATGTTGGCCGCTTTGTCGAATCATTACAGCAAGCATTTAACTGCCCGCAATTACTCGACAAAACGACTAACTAGTGTTTGGCTAGAATGACACCAAGAAAGCAACACCAACGACAGTCGCAGTTTCGCCATCAACCGTGTCAAACGCTAGCGATGGCGCAATGCCAAAATTACCAAGGTGGAAATCATAAGAAACACTAGTGCGAATTAGATTTTCGGTAAAACTATGAGATCCACCGACTTTTTCTTGGCCAAAGCCTAAACCGATGCGCCAATTTTCGGTTAAGTGCGCATATACTGATGCTAGCTGAATCGTAACACCATCGTCATGATGAGCATCGGGGGTCTTTTCATACACTAGACCAACGCCCCAGTCACGGTTGAATTTATATTCGTATTCTAGTCCATAGCTATTTTCTGAATCACCATCATTGAAGGTGGCTCCTGCGAACACGCCAATCGTATGATTTTTAAAATGGCCGTCAGCTGCGTGGGTCAAATTTGGGGCTAAAAAAGTAGCCAATAGTAATGCGGGTGCAATTATTCTTTTCATCTCTCGTCCTTGATTATTATTTTGATATTAAATATTTTAGCGGTGAAAAAATATTAAATCAATTACATTTATCAAATGAGCCAGCCTACAAGCCAAATAACGTTAACTAATCTTTGCCGTCGGGCTCGAAAAACAACCATAACACCTGCGGAAATTACTGTTTAAAATCGGCTTCGGTTTGGTTTATTTGCTCAATCATTTGTTGGGCACTTAACTCGGTGTTCATTTTTGCTTTTATCGCGACCATGACATCAGGGCCAAGTTGCATCGTTAACACATTATAAAGCTCAACAATATCATCGCGGTTAGCTAAAAACTCTCGCATTTGTCGGTCGATAATCGGATTAACACCTTGGCCTATTAATAAATCTTTAACTTCTCGCCTGATTAATATCGCAATAATAATGAGTAAAACACCGATCCCAATGGAGCCGATAGCATCATAAATCGGGTTGCCAGTGACCATGGTCAAAACGATGGCACCCAGGGCAAAAACTAAACTAACGCCATAAAGAGCGATCGCCCCTGCCTTTGTTTATTTCGATGATGCAGCCCCACAACGAACCGCCTTCAGCCAGAATGGCGAACACCAGCACAGCAATGGCAACATAAGAAGAGGAAAGCGGTTCGGTGCTATTGAGCTTATGAACCCCTTCATAAATTGAAACATCCCGCCAACAGACCCTAAAGGACCAAAAATAGATTTCTTTACCATGACCTAACGGGTGTTCAATACTCGGTGTTTTTTTTGCTTTTTTGAAGCCTAAAAGTAATACCAATTCCGTTAATTATGTGGCCTTGCCGTGCGTAGATAAAATCAATGAGTACAAGGCGCTCGATTGAGTAATA
>JABSRS010000257.1 GCA_013214885.1 Gammaproteobacteria bacterium | reverse complement strand
AAATTGCTTAAAATCATGCAAATTAAACGCTGAGAATTTCAATCTTTAAAAATAAAACAATACTGTTTACATCAATACATTAGCCTTTAAACTAAGCTGCACATACTAGCCATTTTTTAAATACAGAGGATATAATTCCTTTATCAAGATTACGGCAATCAGCACAATAACTTTGATAACCATCTGGGTTTCTACTTGTTTTATGAGCAGGCGTTTACCGAAAGAGAATGGATATAAATGATAGACATGCTCACACGATTTGAACCGGAGCAATGTGGGTATGCTTTAAAGTTTCACAATTAGCCTTCTGGAGCATGCTTATATTAAATTTCCAGCCAAAACAACTAAGTATAATATTAAACATCCACTATTTTAACAATTACAAAATAAATTAAATACTCATTATGAGATAGCCGTCGTTATTTCGGTAGTTTTCACGTAACGAATTGAACAAAATGGTTAAAATAGGCAAAACAATGTATAGATGGGTTAAATTCCTAATTAGGAAAACAATCGAGTCAGGTTTGAAATATCAAAATCCTGTCCCTGGTACTTCAATTTGATATCAAAAACCTGTGCGCTACGTGAAATCTAAAATGTTATGCCAGTATAGTTACTGTAGATTTTACATAGCGCACGTAGTTAAATTAATCTTAAAATGACTTTAAGTCACCGCCACATGATAAACAAATATCTATATTATTATCTGGATACCAAGCTGGTTTATAACAAGATTTACATTGATGTGTTGGTTTTTCTTTTTGTTCTGGCATACCTAAATACTCCAATGAATGTTGAAAATGCTCTGTTAAGTTGTTGAGTAAAATTGTTTGATTAGCAATTAGTATTGGTTCGGCTTGTTCTGGGCACACTCCCGATAATAAATACGTTTGAGTTTTTGTTAGCTCATTAACAATAACCATCGCGGTTTCTATAATTTGATCTGTATGTTTCATGGTTCGTCCTTGATATTGAAAATTAAAGGTCTAATTCTATTGGTTTGATTGTTAGTCCAAAGCGTTTTAGCTCTAGGCCACCGTAGTTATTAATCGCGAAACTTGAGGCATCAACTGAATACGTTCCAACACCATATGGCAATTGACCGTCTTGAACTGATAACTTCATTTCAACGGGAAATTTACCGCCTAAATGAGCATATGCAATTTGTTCGTTGAAGCTTCGACCGGGTTTACCGTCTTTAGATGGTAAAGTTCGAGTAATTAGTACAACATTTTCTGGAAAGATTTCTATCTGTAACATGTAACAGCCTCCTAGGCATAAGCTTTAAATGGTAATATATTTGATTGTGCAACGACTGGTAATTGATACCAATCAGGTACTGATAACGGACTTACTTCAATGACTTCTGAACGTTTTAGTGTTGGGCAAATGCGGCTTACATCAAATTGCTGACCGATATCTATCCCTATTTTTTTTAGACGTGATTTATGCTCGTAAAATTGGCTGTTAGAAAGCGTACTTCTTAAATCAGTACCTTGTTGCCACAATAAAGCGTAACACTGCGTTGCATTGGCTGCTTGACGGCTTTTAACTACAGAATTTGCTATAAGTTGGTCTGCAATAGACTGATGTTCATCGTGTGAAATATGTATAGTGTTCATAGCGTTATCGATCTCTTTAAGATGTGGCATGAAGTCTTTTTCAGCTACAGCGCCATAGAATTGCAAGTTGTATCGTTTAAGGAGTGATTGACGTAAGCTGTGTTCTTCACGAACTACACCATGTTTTTCGCAATACTCAATTAAGCTGTTTATATAGGTCAGGCGTTCTGGCTGTATAATATCTTTTTTTCGTTCGTCTTTTTTTAAATGTCGTTTAAGTTCAATAGCTTTGTTATAAAGTTTAGTCATATTCCACGTTGATGATTCACCCCAGTTACATGTATTTCCATCAGGATAAAGTTTAGGTTTGCGCCCTCGCCCAATTTGCATAGACGACATGCCACGTATGAAAGATTGTTCATTCCCCTTGCCTACTTTATGGTTAACCGTCCAGTCAATACCTGTAATTTCCGCGCCATTACCAACAAGCTGAGAAGGCTTCCCCTCTGGCGTTTGACGGTGATACATACGGGTATTTTTAGTAAACGGTGGTAAACCATGCTTTAGTAAAATATGGTTATAAACATCTATACATTCATCTAATGTTGTAAGGCCAAATAAGTTATCCATACGTTGCCAGCGAGAAGGATTGCCTTCAACTCGAACCCTAGTACCATCACAACGGATAGTTAGCTTTGTTGAAAATGAACCTTCAATGATCTTTTGATTGACAGATGGCGGCATTCTTTCACCAGTTTCTAGATCTATTCTTTCAATCACATGACGACCTACAAGGGGTAATCCGCCTTGTAAGTGGTCTTGCTGTATGAAGAGACGATCTATAAAAAACTGATTCATTAAAAACCCTGTCAAGTATGATTTAAGACACTTTAAACAATGAAAAGGGAGATGTAAAGTAAATATGTCTAAAAAGGCATGTATACTAATGAATAAAGATACCTAGAGGGGCTAAATGATGTTGCAAGATGTATTAAAAGAGAGTCGAGCGAACTTAAACCTAAAACAGGCTGATATAGCCGAATATGTTGGTGTGACAACTCAAACTTATATGAAATGGGAAAATGGGAAGAATGAACCTAAAGCTAGCAATGTAAAAAAGTTAGCTGAAATTCTGAAAGTAACCGAAAAAGAGATATGTAGCGGTGAACTCATAAAGCACTTAGATAGCCCTGTACCATTCATGACGGAACTTAGTAAGCTGAAGCTATTTGTAAGTGATATCGACATGATGATAACCATTTATGAGCATGTCGAAGATGAAATAGAATTCTTAAAAGCCCTTAATAAATGTTCAGCAATGCCTCAAGAATTGCTGAATAAGTAATGTCGTTCAAACGAGATTATTTGTCAATTGGAGTCCGGATAAAGTCCGGATGTCCGGAGTTAGTTTGGGTGTTACAGGAACCCAAACTTAAAAACCGTCAAAATCGCACATCATGGCTTAGGCCATTCTTGCGCTTTAGGAACCCTTCCCCGACGAAACGGGGCCCCTTCCCTAAATGCTCATCATTGGCCTGCTGAACGTGTTTTAATGGTATTGCGGTGAAAGTTAGAATTGCACTAAAAAGATAGGCATGGACGCACAATCTTAGCTTAAAAATAGGTTTGGCAGTGATGAAGGGTTAATTATTACTTTGATAGTTGAATCGCTTCGCGAGTCCCGCCAGATACGGCAAGTGGACTTAATTAATGTGGTGCAGTGGCTTATATGCTCACAAGTTCGCATGGTGTCACATGTGACAGGTGTTATTTTGTCTATAAAAGTACCATTATTGATGAACGGGTATATTTATATCCGTGTTTTCTCGTTGCTCAGCCTTCGCCCTCGAAAATCACGTCATAAATAAAACCCTCAATCAAATGTAGATTTTGATGTATCATTTTGGGTATTTAATGTTATAATCAAATCCTAGTTTTGACCAATCATAATGGAGTTTTGATATGGAATTGAAAGAATTAAAAGTGATCTTTGATAATGGCGGTTTAAAGTCAGTGACAATTAAACGTGCCCCATTGATGCAGGGATTCATTCTAATAGCTGTAAATGGCAACAAGGAGGCGCATGTGATGACTTCACAACGTGAGGAGTCCAATGTACCAAGGTCATTCAAAACGATTGATGCAGCGGTGTCTAATGCGCAGAAGATTGGTTTTCAAAAAATTACTGTAGATTTGAGCTAAAATACACTACAAAATCAAATCTGGTATTTGATGGATAAATATCGGGTTTTGATAACACTGTATAAAAACAAGAAACCACTGGATAAAGTCTAAATATTAGACAAGAGTACACTATTAAAGATAGTGTACTCTACAATCATAAATATTTATTGTTCCTCACCTTCTAAAGCATCCAGAATCACCTTAGTCATGTACGGTAAATATTCACCAAAGGTAGTAAGTACATGATTAGAATCTGCTGATTTAGCATGTGAATTTAAAATTTGAAGTGCTGCTACGACAGCTATTTCACGTTTAGCTGTATCAGACTTCTGTGAAAAAGATGTCATACCTTCTGATCTTGATTTAAGCGGAATGATATCCGAAAAGTTAAAATCTGTGTTATCTGCTGACATGTATAGGCCTCATATATTTTATGTTGTAAAACAAATAGATGAGGATTAACTAATCAGAATTCAAGGGCAACTCAATTTTCACTTCGCATAATGCGGATTATGTATAAATACCACTACGTGGCCTGTTTGCCTGTGCCAGTATTGCAAACAGGTAAATGTTTAACATAATCATGATGTATTATGCGCAGTGCTGTATCAACCCAGATAGAGATGTCCGGTTTGAAATTTCGTTATTGATATCAAAATCCTGTGCGCTACGTGAAATCTGAAATGTTATGCCAGTATAGTTACTGTAGATTTTACATAGCGCGAGTTCTATTTAGACGTTTGATTCTTAATGTTTTATCTGACTTCAAGTATTCGAGTTCTTTCAAGCATGCGAATGTTTTTGCATAACCAATGAAGTTTTGTTTATCGACTTCAACAAAATCTGCTGACAAAAGATTATCTTGATCTGTAACGGCTCGATTCTTACCTTGTTTAGTTTTAGATTAACATCGTGAAACTTCTTCGTGGCCAACGTATTTATAAATGGTTCTTGATCACTGAGTCGTTCTTGTTTCTCGTAGATCTCAACTTTAAAGTAATTCCAGTTTGAATCTGGCTGACCATGCGACATTATGTGTGCTGAACCGTCATCATTTTCTCGAATCCACATGCCCATCTGATTTTCAATTCTTGGTGCTAGTAATCTGGTCTTTACGTTTTCTTCAACGTGACCAGCTAACGAGCCGCCAGTAAATCGAATCGTTTCTTTCCATATGTCAGCTGAGCGTCTTGAATGGAGAGCTTCATTTCAACAGGAAATCCACCGCCTAAATAAGCGTAAGCTATTTGTTCGTTAAATTAACAATAGTTAATAAAATCATTAGTATGACTAAGCGTTCTCGGTTTAATTATGTCTTTTTTTCGTTCATTTTTTTTGTAAATTTCGTTTAAGTTCGACTGCTTTATTATAAAGTTTGGTCATGTTCCAAGTTGACGCTTCGCCCCAGTTGCAGGTATTTCCATCGGGGTAAAGTTTAGGTTTGCGCCCTCGCCCAATTTGCATTGATGACATGCCGCGAATAAATGATTGCTCGTTCCCCTTGCCTACTTCATGGTTAACAGGACAATCAATTGCCGTAATTTCAGAACCATTACCGACCAGTTGAGATGCTTTTCCTTCTGGTGCTCAACTTGCTCAAATAGGAGCAGGTTCGAGCCTTTAAGCTCTTATAATTTGGGCGGAAATTACCGACCATGGGCAATTTTATCTAAGCTGTTGATGGCGATATTTCTAAAGGTAAAGAAGATTTTATTCACGCTTTAAG
>JABSRS010000256.1 GCA_013214885.1 Gammaproteobacteria bacterium | reverse complement strand
CTGAACAAACGCTTCCAAGACGCTAAAATTCAAGCTGATCCCGACCGCTTAGAGCAAGAATTAGTATTGCTAGCCCAAAAAGTCGACGTGGCCGAAGAATTAGATCGCCTCGACAGCCACGTCAGCGAAGCCCAAAAAATCATGAAAAAAGGCGGAGCCTGTGGCCGCCGACTCGATTTTATGATGCAAGAATTCAACCGCGAAGCCAACACCCTAGCCTCAAAATCAATCAATAGCGAAATCACCCAAGCGAGTGTTGAGCTGAAAGTTTTGATTGAGCAAATGAGAGAGCAGATCCAGAATATCGAGTGATGTTTTCATTACTCTAAGCGTTAGTTCAGTTAAAAAGCAGATTTTTTAACTGAATTAAACTGTTTACTCTGTTCAGACAAATAATGGCAACGCTCTGTGATTAGTTGTTTTAAAGACTTAACATCTGCTAATTGTTTTTCAGACAAGTTTTGATCAGATAACTCTAATAAATCAGTTTGATTTAAGCACTGTGAGAGCAACCTATCGAGTCTGCGTTTTAAGAAGTTTGATTTAACTCCGACCTCATCTGCTAATGTTAGCAAATCAAATGCAGTTATGTTTTCGCAATCAAAGTTATCACCGATAGCCATCGCTAAATTTGTTTCTAAGTGCTGGCTATTTTTGGCCTCGAAAACAACAGAAACAAGATCGTAAAAAGGGGTTAACGTTATGCCATTGCCAGTGATAAAAAAGCTAATATTTTTTCCATGCGCATCGCTATTACCAATAATTAGATTAAACAAAATCCAATCAATAAGCTTTTGAACAACCAAAGCAGGAACGGCACATTTTTTTGCAAATTCAAATAGCTTCATAAAACTAACCCCATCACGAATATGAGCTACATCAGAGCCACTACCAAAGTTCTGTTCATACTTGTATTCTTGAGGAAGGTTAAGAGCTTGGCAACCATCAATCATGTGCCGTTTATCGATACCGCTTTGTCTTACCTTGCGATCAAACCGCTTGACCACTAACGCACTATGCACTCCAAATTTTCGATGTTCGACATTTGCGACGCCAATTCCGACAGATTCGGCTAAACGCATACAAACAAGCTCATTCACCACAATCGATGGAAACTCTTTTGACCCAAATTTTAGGATGTGGGTACTGGCATAATCACCGTCAGCTAAATACATCGCATCAGATTGATCCAAATAGAGATTCAATTTATTCTGAACCCCAGCGACAGAAAGCCTGAACTTGCCATCCCATTGGGCTAAATGCCCTGGTAGGTCGCTATCCAAACGAATTATTAATTCATCTTCTGTAACCAATCTCAATTGAGTTGCTTGTTTATCACTTCCTGTTTCAGAGAAGGTCAGTGCTCCTGCGGTATCCCAACCAATTGTTTTTAATATGCCGTACAAGTTTCCTTTGGAGAGGCTTTCTGTTTCAAGTAATACGTCGAAAGCACTTCCTTCAGGAAATAAATTTCGAATAAAATTAATGATATTGTTTGAGTCAAAATGACCATTTAGCGGAATATGGGGCGAAATCGGATATCCATCTCGGGTCCATTGGTTATCATATTCAAAATGACAAACTCTTGGCTGCTCAAAGGTTAACATTCCAACTTTGTTATCTTTAGCGTAGACCTGTATCTGCGGATAATTGTTATTACCAGTCATCACCATCTCCTTGTTCCACAATTGACAATGCGATACCTAGGGCCACAAGCACCTTAAATAAGGTCTCAACCCTGATATTGCTAATCCCTTTTTCAACATTGCTATACGCTTGTTTAGACAAATTACACAAGCTTGCGGCGTCTTCAAGAGTCATATCTAGAGAGGTTCTTTTATGCCGAATAAACTGACTCAGCACTGCAAAATCAATTGGATCAGTTAGGTCTGGTTTTTTTGAAATAACGACTTGTTTTGGCATAATTAATCCTATTTAAGCAGGATTAATAAATTTAACCCATACCTTGGAGTATACATCCTACATTTATAGGATTATAGGACTAGAACATGAAAAAACAATAAAATCCTCCAATTGTAGGATTTAATTACAATAAGTATATTAGAATTATAAAAACCTCTAAAGGTAGGATTTTAGGTCGGTGATCTTAACAAAATGCAACCCTTCTAGAATTCATTAGAAAACATAACCTATTTGATAGCACGAGAAAAAATTGGTACATAATTTTGCTAATGAAGCGGCTGGCAAACACTTCAGACAACTTAAATATTGTCTCCCCCTGTATTGCCAATCCCTTTCTCAAAATTGTTGAATACTCGCTTATACCAAGTGTTAATTTTTTTCATTTATAACAATGCGTTAGATTGTTTGATTGTTTTCTGCCACTGTTTTTTGTAGCATGAAATCAACTCAAAATTGTAAAAGGATTTACCATGCGTTTTATTGGTATTACTCAGCGCGTGCTCAACTCAATATGTGCCACCTCCGACAGCTAGCTCTACTTCAATTATAAATAACGACCAAACGATTCAAGGCGTGCTTGATAATGGCCTAAAATATGTCATTCACCAGCAAAAAAACACCAAAAAGGTACAGTTTAATTTAGTCGCTTTTACTGGCGGCGCCTATGAAGAGCCCAATCAAAAAGGTGCTGCGCACTTTCTCGAGCATTTGGCATTTAGAAAAACCAAACAATTTTCAGATCGCGCAATTATTCAGTTTATTGAGCAACAAGGTGGGGAGTTTGGCAACGAGATAAACGCTTCAACCAGCGCATATTACACGGACTATCGATTTGAATTAGAAGATAATAAACAAGTGCCTATGGCGATCTCAATATTAGGACAGTGGTCACAGAACATAGTTATTAACCAGGAAATTCGGCCAGTGATATTAGGCGAGTGGCGACGCCGTGTTGGGATTGAAAATTCATGGTGGCAACAAACTCAAACGTGGTTTTACCAGCAATGGTTAAACCTGACTCGCCGAGAAGGATATATTAACCGCGATGCTTTGGGCAACCCAGCTCAAATAACGCATTTATCTGCGGACATTTTGAGTAAATTTTACAAAAAGTGGTATAGACCAGACAACATGGCAATAGTCATTATCGGAAATATTGAGCCAAAAGAGCTAGAAAACCAGCTAGTGACAGTCTTTTCTAAGTGGCAAAATCCAACGCAACCCTTGGTGCCAAAACAATTTGACTCGGTTGATCAAGGGATAACAACTAGCTATGGTTGGGATTTAAATAGCAGCGGCATTTATCTTGGTTTTAAACAACACGGCAATAGCAATCTTTCAGAAATAGTTTTACATAAGCTCTATTTTTATTTGTTAGAGCTAAGGTTATTAGCCGCAATTAATCACAGCCACAACACCAATATTCTTGACACTTATATCGTTAAAAACTCAGTAGAAAACCAAACGTCAACGACCACTTTAATGCTATCGCTCAATAATACTAAACAACAGCCTGCTTTTGACTTACTGCAACAAGTCTTAGCTAGCATGAGAAATAACAGTTTTTCGCTACAAGAACTCAATTTGTCAAAGAATATTGTTGCTCAGCAACTTTACTCTGCCGCGCAGTTACAAGTCGATAATGGTGATTTATCAAATGAGATAATAACCATTATAAATCAGAAAATGGCTTGGCACAGCCCAATACAATACAATTCAATTTACTAGCTCAAGATCAACTACAAAAAAATCACTCTTAGTGATTTTACTAAGTTTGCCACTCAGTTTTATAATAATAAAGAGATTAAGTTACATTGGTTTACCCCTTATGAATTAGAACACCTAGGGCTCAGTGCGTGGAGTGCTGCAACACAGCTTGAAAATGCTTTCAACAATGATGCCTCTTCGGTAAAGGATGCCTTAGACAGTCGAATAAATTTTCAGTTAAACACTGCTGATGAAATAACTAAACCAATGACATTATTAAAATGGCCACTAAAAAGTGGCGGGCTATTATACTTTAATCAAACCTTACACCATCATCAAAAAGTAAAGCTGTCGAGAGTTAAGCCTTATGGTTTTAGCCACATGCCTGGTGTCAGCTCTCAAATTATTAAGATGTTTTATGATAATTCACCATTAATTAATTTGGCCAAGAATCAACAAACAGAGTCGATCATTCAAAAATTGGCCATCGACAACTTCGTCACCATTGAACAACAACAAATAAAGTTCACAACGAGTTTCTTACCAGGCCAGTTCGATACTTGGCTAAGCTATTACAAACTTTCAAATCAATCCGTTGAGTTAGCGCCGTGGCGAGCCAAACAAATTAAACAATCCCACATCGCTTTTCTCAATAATAAAAATACTCAAGCCGAAGTCGCTTTTTATAATTTCAAGCACCAACAACAATATGGTTCTACTCCTTATAATAAGTTATTAACACCACCACAAATTACCAACTTTAGTGCCGACCAGTTAAGCCAAAGTTTAAACCAAGTATTACTCAATAGTTGTCATGATAACTGGTTTATTACTGGCGCTATTGCTATATCAAAAATAGAGCAGCAGCTTATTCCGCTGATTGAAAGTTCACAGTCTATTTGTATTAAAAACTTAATTAGTAGACCAAGGCTGCAAATTAGTTCGGCTCATTTAGAATTTAACCAAGGGAAATTTCAAAAGAGGCAAAGCCACGGATTAGTAAACTTAACCATAGATAAAAACCAGTTGTTCATGAAACAGCTGATCCAAAGGCATTTTGCCCTAGAGCTTACAAAACAAACACGCGAGAAGGGTTTAACTTATAGTAGCGGTGTGGTCGTTACCGATTCAGGAGCAGACACAACGCTTCACTTATTCGTACAGACCGAGATAAACAAAAAATTGAAGATGGGGGCCGTGGTCAATCAAATCATCGAGCAAGGTATTTCATCACAGCAACTCCTAACGTTAAAGGCCCAGCTAACTGCCGATATTAAGCTAATGAATGACAAGAATAGTGACTTGCATCAGCAGTTAATCAGCTCAATAAAACGACAGGATAGATTTATCAAGCCTCTCGAAATGCAACGCTGGGTAAGCTCGTTAACGGTTAAACAAGCTAATCGCTATTTCAAGCAAGCATTAAGCAATAACCAACTCCTCCAGTTAGACTGGTTACCCCTTGAATAAACTAAATATTATCCCAGTAAATTTAGAAATGTATTAACTTCCAAGGGCTAGTACTCTTTGAATCGATATAAAACGTATCGCAAATTTATGTCAAGAATGTAAACCGTTGCGCCCATCCCATTTACAATCGCCACAACCCACAGTGACCAACGTCACACTTATAAACTAAAAATTAACACACTTTAACAGCGCGTTAACACCCCAGCCAGTTGTACATAACAAAAAAGTCGCCACGAAAAACACGGTAATAGTTTGTAATATATCACTTTACGAAAAACGCCTTACCTTGACTTATATCAAGATAATCTATCATCCATCAATAAAAGCATATATGAGGGCTAATTGTCTTTATTCGCATTCACTGATAGTGTCCCGCGCTCAATTATTAATCC
>JABSRS010000255.1:3969-5499 GCA_013214885.1 Gammaproteobacteria bacterium | reverse complement strand
GTAACCCCGCTGGGACAACGATTTTTGAATACTTTACTCGATTTATTTATGGAATAATATTTCCTAACAATTTAAAGTTTCAATCGCCTGATTAAATCTCTAAGATAGTGCCATCTATTTTTAATCAGGTCTTATGATATGAAATTCAATAAAACACTTGTCGCGCTGGCCACCAGCGTTATTTTACTTGGTGGTTGCAATCAAGTTTTACAGTCACCACAGCCGCTTCAGCTTCAAACTTCGGCGAGTTCAGAGCAAATAAAAGCCCACTCAGCGCAAGCTAACGAACTATTTGAACAAGTGTTTCAAGAAAACCTCATGGCAAGCCCAATGGGCCAAACGTACATGGGGATTAAAAAAGACTATGGTAAATGGGATCAGTTAACCGAAGCGCAAGATCAAAAAGATCATCAAAAAACTATGGCTGATTTAGCGCGCCTCGATGCGATTGACCCCGCTTTGTTAGACGATCAAACACTTCTTAGCTACACCCTATTTAAAAACAGCCTCCAAGATGATATTAATGACTTTCAATGGCGATTCCACAATTATCCAGTCAACCAAATGCATGGTTTTCATGCCGGCGCAGTTAGTTTTTTAATTAATGCTCACCGCATTACTGATGTTGCCGATGCTCATGCCTATATCAGTCGTTTAAATGGCATGAAAACGTTAATGAATCAGTTAACAGAGACATTAAGAGTCCGTGAAAGCAAAGGGATTATGGCACCTTACTTTGTGTTTGATCATGTTATATCAGACTCACTTAATATTATTAGTGGCGCGCCTTTTAATAATGAATCAGCCGAAGATAGCCCGCTATTTAGTGACTTTAAAACTAAAGTTGCCAAGCTTGAAATTACCTCAGCAGAAAAAGATCAGTTAATATCGCAAGCTGAGCAAGCGTTGAAAACCAATGTTAACTCTGGTTATGCCACGTTAATTAGTTATTTACGCGAGCAACAATCTCGCGCTAGCCACGATGACGGCGCGTGGAAATTTCCACGCGGTGACGAGTTTTACACCCGTGCGCTTGAAAATACCACCACAACTGACTTAACAGCAGATCAAATTCATCAGCTTGGTTTAGATGAAGTGGCCCGGATCCACACTGAAATGAAAACCATCATGAAAAGTGTCGGTTTTAAAGGTACATTGCCACAATTTTTCGACTTTATGCGCGACGATTCACAGTTTTACTACGGCGATACCGACGAAGGTCGTGACGCTTACTTAGCTGAAGCAACCAGCATCATTAATACGATGAAGACTCGCCTCGATGAGCTATTTATCGTTAAGCCAAAAGCCGATTTAATTGTGAAGAAAGTTGAAGCCTTTCGCGAAAAATCTGCTGGTAAGGCTTTTTACAATCGCCCTGCCCCCGATGGTTCTCGCCCGGGTAATTACTACGCCAATTTATATGACATGAAAGACATGCCGAAATACCAAATGGAAGCACTAGCATTCCATGAAGGCATTCCAGGTCACCACATGCAAATTGCCATCGCGATGGAATTAGAGAATGTTCCG
>JABSRS010000255.1:0-3959 GCA_013214885.1 Gammaproteobacteria bacterium | reverse complement strand
ACTCCGATATAATATTGCTCCGAACATAGAAGCACTAAGACACTTAAATCGATTATAATCGTATCCAAAAATATTAGATTGGGTTTTATAAAGCCCCATATTCAGATTTCGGTCGCTTAGCAATGGAACTGTGGCGCGCCTGTCGCTTAGTTGTTGATACAGGTTTGCACCAGAAACGTTGGAGCCGTGAAACCGCTATCGATTATCTATCGACCAATACTCCTAACCCAATTGGTGATGTGACCAAAGCGATTGAGCGCTATATCGTGATGCCATCACAAGCGACTGCTTACAAAATTGGTATGCTAAAAATATTAGAATTGCGTCAACAAGCCAAAGATAAACTTGGCGATAAGTTCTCAATCAGAGAGTTTCACGATGTCATTTTAAAGAATGGCCCAGTGCCATTAAATATTTTACAACAGCAAGTTGAAAAATATATTAGCCAGACTATCTAGCTCAACTAGTCATTAATTGAAGCCCAGACTCATTCTTGTGAGTCTGGGCTTTTTTATGACATTTGTCATATCAAGTCATGACAACCTGCTCTAAATTATTTGCCACTGCTCTGCCATTATTACTGCCAAGTTCATCAACGAGGCAACATTATGAGCAATACAATACCTAATGTAATACCCAGTGTAATTTTAATAAACTCATTAAATTTTAATTATAACAACCAAGACAAAGTGTTGAATAATTTATCGCTCGACATTAAGCAAGGGCAGTTAACTTGTTTGTTAGGCAGTAACGGCGCAGGAAAAACCACCTTAATTAATTTATTACTGGGTCGGCTAACTCAAATGAGTGGCACGATTAGCTATTTTTCTGATCAGCAATCGATTGGTGATGTTAGAGAAAGAGTTGCAGCGATGCTGCAAAATAGTACCGCGCCAGAGAAAGCAAAAGTTGGCGAGTTACTGACTCTTTTTTCAAGCTATTACCATCAGCCTATTCCCCTTAACCAGTTAATCAGCCAATTAAATTTAAGTACTTTATTAAACCAACGTTTTGGCCTGCTGTCTGGCGGTCAAAAGCAATTGGTATTACTGGCATTAGCGATGTGCGGCAATCCCGACATCCTGTTTCTCGATGAGCCAAGTGTTGGCATGGACGTCACTGCCCGCCGCACGTTATGGCAAGCGATATCCCAATATCAGTCTTTGGGCAAAACAATTATTTTAACCACCCATTATTTGGAAGAAGCCGATGCATTAGCTGACCGGATTATTGTATTGCAAGATGGCAGCATTGCCGCTGACGGTAGCCCTACCCAGTTAAAATCAGCGTTCGAGCACAAAACCATTAAAGCTAAGACCACTAAATCAATCCATTGGTTACAGCAAATGCCTGCGGTTAAGCAAGTTGTTAACAGTGGTCACTATGTTGAGGTATTTACCAGTAATCCCGCGTTAACACTAAAATATTGGCTAAACAACGATAACTCGCTAGCTGATTTTACGGTTAATAGTGCCGATCTCGAGCAAGCATTTTTACAACTGACTTCTACAGATAACAACCAATCACCAATGGAGCTAGCATCATGAGTATTATCATTAACGCCCAATCATTTAAGCATGAATTTTTACTCGATTTTAAAATGGCGATTCGCGAGCCTAGTTTTATATTACCAACCCTACTGTTTCCAATTATGTTCTATGTGTTTTTTGGGTTGTTTTTTTCTGGTCTTGGCGGTGGCGGTCAACAAAGTGCCACTTATTTACTGGTCTCATATGGCGTCTTTGGTGTGATGAGCCCTGCTCTCTTTGGTTTTGGAGCCAGTGTGGCCTCAGAACGTGACAAAGGCTGGCTAGCGATTAAACAAATAAGTCCAGTCCCGGCGTGGCAATTTATGTTAGCTAAGTTAGTCAGTTCGCTGGTTTTTTCAACCATTATTATCAGCACTTTATTTATGATTGGCTACTTTTTTGGTGATGTTAATTTAGCGATTGGGCAATGGCTATCATTAGCAGGGCTATTATTAGCGGGCTCTTTACCTTTTTGCGCCCTTGGGCTAGCGATTGGTTTCATGGTTAAGGGCAATGCAGCGGTAGCCACCCTTAATCTAATATTCCTCCCTAGTGCTTTTCTATCTGGCTTAGCGATCCCCGTGTTTCTTTTTCCAAACTGGCTGCAACAATTCGCTTACCTGCTACCACCATTTCATTTATCTCAGCTCGGATTAAAAATCATTGAATTAGATCTTGGGCTGTCGCTGCTTGGTCACGTCTTAATGCTGAGCATTAGTTCGGTTATTTTCATCGCCTTAGCTGTTACTGGTTATCAGCGCAGCCTTAACAACTAGGAAACCACCATGAATACAAAAATACTTATCGCAATATCAGTTGGCTTACTCGGGTTAGTGTTTGTAACATTCTCCCAACCGCCATCACCAGTTAAACCATCAGTTGAGACACCCAATAATCAGTCAAAAATTATTACTAACGTCGACATTTTTGATGGTGAAAAATGGTTAATTCAACATGACATTGCATTCAAAAATGGATTTATAGAGGCAGTAGGGATTGATTTAGATCTTGAAATAACTCCAGCCAACATCATTTCAGGCACAGGTTTATATCTTATTCCTGGCTTAATCGATGCTCATACTCATGCTTGGGATAATGCGCTTGAGCAAGCGGTAGCATTTGGGGTTACTACCGAATTAGATATGTTTACCAATAATGCTTTTGCGATAACGCAACGCAAGCAGCGAGCACACCATGATAAAAATATTCAACAAGCTGATTTGTTTTCAGCGGGCACTCTAGTCACCGCGCCCGAAGGACATGGCACCGAATATGGTTTCCCGATCCCAACAATTAGTAACGCCAGTCAAGCAACCGATTTTGTTAGCGCTAGAATTGCCGAAGGCTCAGATTACATCAAGATTGTCTTTGACGTTGATGCTGATGGTAAACGGATGTCATCGATAGACGTTGCAACGCTTAGCGCCGTTATTGATGCAGCGCACCAACAAGATAAGCTGGCCGTGGTTCATAT
The DNA here is from genome assembly GCA_013214885.1 of Gammaproteobacteria bacterium. Lineage (GTDB taxonomy): Bacteria > Pseudomonadota > Gammaproteobacteria > Enterobacterales > Psychrobiaceae > Psychrobium. The sequence goes on along the minus strand of JABSRS010000255.1, from coordinate 956 downwards.
TGCCAACCTAAAATCAGCGCAAGCAGCAGTAACAGCGGGAGCTGATGGCTTAGTTCATGGCTTTTTCGATCATGATCAGGGGATCATCGAATTAAGCAAGAATATGCAACAACGTTTTATTATCCCAACATTATCAATTTTAGCCTCAATGGCGGGAGTAGATACTACCACCGAACTAATCAATGACTTTGAGGGAAATGAAAGAGATATCAGTGCGGTTAAGGGTAATTTAATTGGTTTAAGATCAGCAAACGCCAACATAAAAATATTTGAGCAAGCCATTAATAATATTGGTCTGTTAGCAAAATCAGGAGTAACAATCTTAGCTGGAACCGACGCCCCAAACCCAGGCACGGCTCACGGCATTAGTCTTCATGGTGAACTCGCTCTATTGGTTAAAGCAGGATTAACCCCTGATCAGGCATTAATGGCAGCAACATCGAATGTTGCCAAAACATTTAACCTTTCACAACGTGGTTTTATAAAGGTCGGGATGAAAGCCGATTTGGTATTACTCAATAAAGATCCGCGGATCAATATTCGCCACACCCGAGCTATTAATACCGTGTACAAAAATGGCTTTGCTATTACAGCATCTAATGAGAGCGCATCAAATAAGGTATTAAACCAAGCAACCCTGCTTGGTGATTTTGAACATGATTTAGCCTCGTCACTGACAACGTCGTGGCAGATATCGACGGACCAAATGTTTCAAGGTAATTCTAAGGCTAACATTAGTCAGCATGATGGCGTTATTACAATCATTGGCAGTGTGGGTGATAAATTTAGTTACCCTTGGGCTGGAATTTATTTACCCTTTGCGCCAGATCAAAAAACAGCCTTTGATATATCCAAATTAACAACTCTCGAGTTCAGGGCAATGGCCAGCGCAGGAAAATACAAACTGATGCTATTTGCGGCCAGTCGTCCGATGCGCCCAATCGAAGTATCATTTT
>JABSRS010000254.1 GCA_013214885.1 Gammaproteobacteria bacterium | reverse complement strand
CGGAGCGTAACGGCTTTAAGCATTTATACCTTTATGATCTTGACGGTGGTTTAGTTCGCCAATTAACCGATGGTCAATGGGTAGTTAATGATTTACAGGCGGTTAATGAATTTAACGGCAAGGTGTTTTTTACTGGCAGGGCCGATACACCACTTGAACAACATCTTTATTACACTAATTTAGCCACGAGTAAGCCGTCAGCGGTGATAAAAGTAAGTAAACGCGCTGGCTTCCACCGTATTACTTTTAGTCGTGATGGTTATAACTACCTCGATAGTTTCTCTAATATCTCACAGCCGCAGCAAGTTAGTCTGCATGATGACAATGGCAAACGAGTCACTTGGCTTGAGCAGAACGCGTTAAATGAGCAACATCCACTAACGCCTTATGTCGATCAACTAGCCAAGCCTACTTATGGCACGATTAAAGCTGAAGATGGCCAGGACTTATACTACAGCTTATTTAAACCCGTTGATTTTGACCCAACCAAAAAATACCCAGTAATTGTTCGGGTCTACGGCGGTCCTCATGCCCAGCGTGTCACCAACAGCTGGAGCAATAGTCATTTATGGACTCAAGTGATGCTTAAGCGCGGTTATTTGGTATTCCAACTTGATAATCGTGGCTCAAATTATCGTGGTACTAAGTTTGAAAACCCGATCTATAAACACCTTGGTGTGGTTGAAGTCAATGATCAGGTCGCTGGGGTTAATTACTTACGCACCCTTGATTATGTTGCACCAAAACGCATTGGGATTTACGGTCACAGCTATGGCGGTTACATGGCACTGATGGCGTTATTTAAAGCCAGTGATTACTTTGCTGCGGGTGTTTCTGGTGCGCCAGTAACTGACTGGGCATTATACGATACCCATTATACCGAGCGTTATTTATCACACCCTGCGACTAATAAAGCTGGTTACGAGCAAAGTGCGGTATTCCCGTTTATCGATGGCTTTAAAGGTAAGTTATTGCTTTATCACGGTATGGCTGATGACAATGTATTGTTTAGCAACAGCACTAAGTTAATGAGTATGTTGCAAGACAAAGCGATTCAGTTTGAAAGCATGGTGTACCCAGGTAAGAAGCATTCATTGCGCGGTAAGAATACGCGTATTCACCAATACAACATGATTGCTAATTTCTTCGATCGGAATCTGTAGTAATAAGTAGTAAATAATCTGCAAGAAAAACTAAGGGTTAGCTATTTGGCTAACCCTTTTTATGTTCAGGATGAACGGTATGTAGCGATGCCATTGAGCTCAACCATTATTAACGTATGCTATCTTATACCAATTCCGACAATTACCTGATCACCCGTACTGGCTAAAATAAACGATTACATCGTTGCTCTCAATCCCAATAGCTGGCTATTACTCAATCGAGCACCTTGCACTCATTGATTTTATCTACGCACGGCAAGGCCACATAATTAACGGAATTGGTATTACTTCGCCTCGCCAGTTCGAGGGGTATAATTAATATTCATTTCAACCTGAGCATATAATGACTGGAGCTGTTGGTACCAAGTCAATAAATTATTAACATCTGAAGTAACGACTCGCCATTGCTCATTAGCTATATTACTAATCGCGACCACGTTAGTTAATTCATCAAGCTTGGGTTTTATCGGGGAAGTAATAATAAAACTGCCGGTGACATAGCCAAACTCTCCGATGCTGGTATTATAGACTTTACTACCAGCAGCTAAAGCCTGACCGTTTATTTCAAACTGTTGACCATTAATTTTCACCAGGCTTGTTTTTGGCTTACCTCGCAATTTTAAATCTTTTAAACTGGCTTTTTGAGATGTTATTACGTCCTTCGTTATTTTTTCACTTTCGGTGTCATGTTTTTGTTGATTTACTATCTGATGCTCGCTACAGCCACTAATAAGTGCTGCCATTACTACCATACAAAAATTTTTTGTTATATTTATCAATTTGTGACCTCATGGTAATTTACTACCAAATTAAGCTGTGTGATTGTTAACCTATGTTAACGAATTCCCCCAAGATGTTACAGTATAAGGCATCTCGTTACATAAAAGTGTTTACTTTTAATGTGATTTCTCATATAAATACCTAGCTAAAAATAAGTTATCACGGTAAGTGGTTAATAATAAGGCAATAAATAAAAATATTGAATTTAGGGTGTAATATATGAAGTTTTTTAAACCGTCTTTGGTGTCGCTGTTTGTGTGTTCAACATTCGCTGCTGCGGGTGTTAATGCGGGTAGTAACTCGCTTTCGAGTTACTATGCTAGTGCACAAAGTACCAGTTCAGACCAGGTTAATTTAAGTGTTAAGCAACTAAATATGTCGCAACAAAAAACTGTTAGCGGGATGAGAAGCCACTACGATAAAAATTTAGCCAGAGCAACTTTTTTATGGGCAGCTCAAGATCAAAGATTACCAGCGCTATCGCCAGTAGCTCCTGAGCTTCGCAATGCGGTGGCTGCGGAACATTATTTAAATAATCTCACTGGGGTCACTACCAGAAAATCCGATGAAAACCGAGCTGTTTTATCTTATATGTCGGTTCAAAAAAGTGGTTCGATCATTGCTAAATACACGCAAAAAGTTGCTGGAGTTGAAGTATTTAACCGTGAATTTAACGTGGTAATGAATGATGAACATAGGCTGGTGGCAGCTTCAGGTTTTTTTGCTAACACTAAAGCTTCAAGCAAGTTATTAAGACTCGGTGCTAATTTCACTTCGGCTAACGATGCGATTGCTAATGCTTTTGCTGCAATTGGCGGTGATAAAACCAATATTCAACTAACTGCCGTGGAATCAAACGATCCACAAAATAAATATACCCATTTTAACGTCATCAATGGCAACGACAGCTACCATATTGTTGGCGAGCCTCGCGCTAAGAAAGTGATGTTTGAACTAGGCGATAAGTTAGTGCCTGCTTATTATGTCGAGATCGAAGCTGGTAATGTAAATAAAGTCAATTCTGATTATATTGCTATGGTTATCTCGTCTGTTGACGGTAAAGTTTTATTTAAAAATAATTTAAACAATTCAGAAGCGGCATTCGGCTACCGGGTCTATGCCCAAACAGATAAAAACAATATCCCACTTGATGGTCCAATGGGAGATGTATCACCGTGGAATCCAGAAGTAGATGAGCCAACCGTAATTGAACTGGCAAGTTTAGTTAATTTAACTAGTGGTCCTATTAGTACCAATGATCCTTGGTTGGCCGATGATGCAACCATCACGTCAGGAAATAACGTTAATGCTTATGTTGATGCGATAGCACCTCAGGGTTTCTCTAATGGTGATTACCATGCGGAGCTGACCAGTGCTAATGTTTTTGATTATCCACTAGATATGGATCAAGGTCATAATTCGATTAATAACCGTAAATCAGCGATTGTTAATCTGTTTTATGTCGTGAACTATTTGCACGATCAATTTTATGATCATGGTTTCGACGAAGCTTCCGGTAATGCTCAAATGATTAACTTTGAACGTGGTGGGATCGAAGGGGATCCGATTAATGCCGAAGCGCAAGACAACTCTGGCTTCAACAATGCCAACATGTCTACTCCTGCAGATGGTGTCTCACCACGGATGCAAATGTATCTATACGATAGTAATAACGCCATCGTTGGTGATGATTATGGTGTTTCACTGTTAGGCAGTGATACTCAGTTACTGCAGTCAGCTCAACGTTCTGGCTTTGGTGCTCCTCGTTTTGGTGAAATTAAAGGTGAAGTTGTTAGCATCGACGATGGCACCGACACCGTCACCGATGGCTGTGAAGCGGCGGTAAATGGAGATGAGTTAGCTGGCAATATCGTAATTATTGATCGTGGTGCCTGTAACTTCACCGCAAAAGTTAAAAATGCTCAAGATGCCGGCGCAATTGCGGTTATTATTGCCAATGATGATAGAGATCCTGCCGGATTGGAACCTGCGCCAATGGGCGGTGATGATGACAGTGTTACCATTGCCAATATGGGCATATCATTTAATGACGGTAAGCTAATTTATGATGCAATAGCGGCTGGAACGGCGGTTGAGGTTTCATTATTCAACCAAACACCATTTAAAGACGGCACATTCGATAATGGTACTGTTGCTCACGAGTGGGGCCATTATATTTCCAATCGCTTAGTTGGTAATTCTTCTGGTCTAATCAATAATCAGGGGGGATCGATGGGCGAAGGTTGGGGTGATTTCCATGCCTTGATGTTATTTGTGCGTGCCGAAGACGTTAATTTGCCAGACAATGATAAGTTCCAGGCCGCTTACAGTGGCTCTGGCTATACCGATTCGTTCTACTCTGGTATTCGCCGTGCGCCATATTCGACTAACATGGATATTAACCCGTTAACTTTCAAGCATATTGAAAAAGATGTCGAGCTGCCTGAAAATGTAAGACAAAGCAGTGACAACGCAGAAGTTCATGCTGCTGGTGAGATATGGACGTTAGCACTTTGGGAGGTATATGTTGGCTTAATCAATGACGATCGTCATACCTTCGACGAAGCACAGAGCCTGATGATGGACTACCTAGTGGCTGGTTACAAGATGACACCGATAGCACCCACGTATACGGAAGCCCGTGATGCTATCTTGGCCGTTGCCTATGCTAACGATGCTGAAGATTACAAAGTTATGCTCAAAGGCTTTGCTAAGCGTGGTTTAGGTCTAGGTGCTGTATCACCTGATCGATTTAGTCAAGATCATGCCGGGGTCGTTGAATCATTTGAAACAGAACTTGCAACCTATTCACTGCAGAGTATGGCAGTTGATTCTTCATTCGACAGTGCTACAGTTGGTTTCTGTACTAACGATAACATCTGGGATAAAGGCGAAACGGCTCAGGTTACAGTAACAATTGTTAACCGTGGTAGCGAAGTACTAACCAATGTTAAAGCGTTATTGGCAGTTGATGGTACCCAGGATGTTACCTTTGCTAACGATGGTGAAGTGACCTTTGATTCGGTGGCTCCTTATGCAACAGCTACCGCGCGAATTACAGTGACGTTAAATGATGCGGCAACTGCTGATACATTAAACATTGCAGTAACTTTCCCCGAGTTAGAAACGGACGATGCGATAGTAGAAGCTGATGCTGATATGCTTGCTGTGTTAGTTAACGTTGACTTTGAACAGCGCTCTCCAATTGCCGACAGCACCTTTGATGACATAGAAGGTGTAACGTCAAGCCATGACTGGCAGGAAAATGTTCAGTTCGGTGGTGCTATCGCCAAAGGCACATTCTACATCGATACCACGGTTGCTCCATTCTTAGCTGATTATGGTTTCGAGACTGGTGCCAAGATGCTGGGACTGACAAATAACGGCTTTAAATCAGATGTATCAATCGAGAGCCAGAGCTTTGATGTCGGTTATGGTAATAACTTTAGCGTAAGCTGGTGGCATTACGTCGACCTTGAAGAAAGTTGGGATGGTGGTGTGGCCGAGGTCAGCATTAACGGTGCTGCCTGGATTGATGTGACCAAGGTCGGTGGTACCTTTGCT
>JABSRS010000253.1 GCA_013214885.1 Gammaproteobacteria bacterium | reverse complement strand
CTTTATGAGCGAGTCGCCTATGACAGTTTTTGGGGTTGCCATAATGACTGTGAGGCCGAGCAGGCAGAAAATTCTGAAATTTCATGGAAATATTTTGATCAAAAACTCTTTGTTAGCGCCAGTATTTTCTATAGTGATTTCTCATCATATTTAACCACCAAGGAAATCAGAAACATAAAACCTAGAGCCCAAGCGGCATTGGTTGAATGTATCCGCTTTGGTTTATGTGACCCTTTACAGGGCGAATATAATGATCGCGAAGGCGAGTTTTTTCGCAGCGGAATCAAATATTTCAGTGTCAATAATGTGATAAATAAAGGGGCAGAGTTGACTAGTCATTGGTTTGTTGATGATGATTTGTCTTTACAATTTAACGCCTCTTACAATCAACTGACATCCGATTCTGATTGGGTATCAGCAGATTCTCGACCACTGGAATTAAATGCCAGTGTTCGTCAGCAATTGAGTGATTGGAGATTTAAACCATGGGCTAAATTGAAAGTTAGATATGTCTCCAATAAACCGTCGGTGATACAGCAAGAAGGATTCTCCCCTTTTACCGTGGTTAACCTATATTTTGGTGCTAAATTTAATAAAATCACACTGAATGCTGGGGTCAGAAATATTTTAAATAAGGTCTATCACGAACCCTATGGTGCGTTAGATGGTATTAAGCGCAGTGCCTTTATTAATCTTAACGTCGAGTTCTAGCCACAACACTTAGATCCTGTAATTGTAGTGCTATTGTTTTATCAAAATGTAGGGCAATAAATATTGCCCTACAACAAAACCTAGCGCGCAATCATGCCCAATGATTTAAGGGCATTAGCAATATCTTGAGCGGCTGATTTTGGATTGATGTCATCATCAATTTTTGCGATGCGCCCTGCTTTATCGATGTAAAAAGTAACGCGACTGGCAACGCCAAAAATATTTAACACATCATAGGCCTTGGCTGTTTCCTTGCTCGGATCGCTTAACATCGGAAAATCAGCCTTGGTTTTTTTAGCAAAATCCAAGTTATCTTTCAGTGGGTCGACGCTAGCCATGAAATAGGTCACATCAAATTGACGAATGAGGCCGCCATCTTTAACCAAAGATAAACACTCAATTGTACAACCTCGGGTATTAGCCATCGGATACCAAGCTAAGATAACCGCTTGGCGATTGCGAAAGTGACTTAGCTGATAACTCTTGCCGTTGGTAGCTTGCAGCTTAAAATCAGGTGCCATGTCTCCGACTTTGAGATCGGTGGCTAAACTTGGCAAGGTGAAAAGCGTCAAGAGCAGCGCGCTCACTAATATTATTATTTTATTCATGGTTAAACCTTTATTAAATGTCACAGCAAAATGATGATAGCGAGGATAAACGCCTTTGATCTAAAAGTCCACGAAGTACCGCCTCATAATATCGTGACTTTTTCTTGAGAAATGTTAAACCGTTCCCTGGGAGCATTGGCATAATGCTTCCTTAAATACGACATGTTGGCGCAGGTTTTACGCCTTTGTTGCTACAACCATCGCTTTAATTTTTACTGCCTTCTCAAAATGGTCTAATTTATGAGTCATAATCCACCATTGTGCTATCTCCATGAGTAGCTCAGGATCATCGTTTTTATTGGCGAAAAATGCGTAAAACGACAACCCAACATTGGTTCCTTTATTCTCAATTTTATCATCACATACTTTGATGATTTTCAATCTCAAACTCTCTCTCATAAACCTCTTCCATATCTCGAAAATATTAACGCAACCACAGCACGACAGCACCGTTAGGTTATGCGGTTGTGAGTACTTTAGAACACCATTGCATGGTCGACTAAGAACTTACCATTACGGTATGTGAGAACAATTTCAACCACATATTCTCCCTTTGCCTTTGAAACAAACTGCTTCCAAATGATTGCAGCAGAGTCTGGACGACGAAAAACAGCAACCAAGTCACGCTCTAGCCAAGTGCCTTTTTCTTCTTGGTAGATTGTACACACCCTTTTAAGGTGCTCTTTAGTTACAATTGCTTTAGCTCGATCAGTAAAGTCTCGCACATGACGCTCATGATCAATATCCGTCGATGCTTGCATTAGGTTATCCATGATCGGATTAGCGATATCCATTATCTCTTGTTCAGACATCTCTTCAAAATTCATCTCAAACTCCATGAGCGCTACCGCTCGCCAAATCGATGTAAAATGTGACCGTATGTTGAATTCACATTGAATCAATGGTTTAAATGAGATATCACTTAAATATTTTCTCGATATTTAACAAAAATCGCCTTACAAAGCCTGAAAACGAAAAAGGTTATCAATTCAAATTTATATGCTTTTAAAAATCCCATTTTAAAACATAACATCAACCTATCCAATGGCGTGCTGGCGCATTACTTTGCTGTTGTTTTTGATTTACTAGCAAGTTTGAGCACTTGATAATAATTTAAACCATTAATCTTTTTACTAAGAACCTGATAGTTTATATTCATCATTGATGGATTACCTAATATCTCGGTAACACTGTTGACATCAGAGTATTGGATTCTCATCAAGGCAACCACAAATTCAGGCTTTTCTGCACCCTTCAATTTTTTGATTACTTTAGATATACCATTAGAAGTCGACTCAGGTGATGAACCATCAAAAACAAAACTCTGTTTCGTGGTCGCACACCCAGCAAGGGCTATAACTATCATAAATATTTTTACTAATTTCATTACTATTCCTTGTAAATATTACGCCCGCATATGCTTGCGTCATCTGATTTTATGCGCTTGATACTCATTGAGCCGACTCCCCAGTGTGCTGATATTTCAGTACACTGGATGGCGACAAAACACATGAGGAGCAAGCCCAATGAATTTTTACAATAACACACATCCCTATTATTGTGGCATTGATTTACATGCCCGTATGCTTTACGTTTGTATCATCGATAATGACGGTAACACACTTGTTCATAAAGAAATTTCTGACGATCCACAAAAGCTATTAACGATACTCGAACCCTATATTGGTAACATCGTTGTCGGTGTTGAATGTATGCATTGTTGGTATTGGGTCTCTGATTTTTGTGATGACATTGGTGTCGACTTTATTCTTGGACATGCCCTTTATATGAAAGCGATTCATGGTGGCAAAGCGAAAAATGACAAGATTGATTCTTATAAAATAGCGAAACTCATGCGTGGCGGTAATTTCCCGTTAGCTTATGTATATCCAAAAGCAATGCGTGCCACACGAGACTTACTACGCAGACGTATGAAGATAGTCAGGCACGGTGCTGATTTAAAAGCGCATATCACCAATACCGCCAGCCAATATAATTTACCGCCCCCAAAAGTAATTTTAAAAAACAAAGATGCACAGCAATTGATTAAGCAACATTTTACTGACCCAGTCGTCAAACGAACCGTTGATTTAGACATGACGCTTATCAAGTGCTACCAAGTAGAACTAAGCAAGGTTGAATGGTTTATCGAACAACAAGCTAAGAAACATAATCCTGTCCACCTCCAATTACTCAAAGGCATTAATGGCATTGGGAGAATATTAGCCCTAACTATTATTTATGAAATTGGTGATATCAATCGATTTTCATCGGTTCAAAAATTTGCATCGTATGCACGATTAGTCAAATGCAAGGCTGAGTCAGCTGGTAAGACTTACGGCACCTCAGGTAACAAGATCGGAAACGCACACTTAAAGTGGGCGTTTTCAGAAGCTATCGTGCTGCACCTTCGTGGTAACAAAAAAGCGCAGGACTACCTGTTAAAACTACAAAGGCGAATGAGTAAAGCAAAAGCATTATCAGCCTTTGCGCATAAACTCGGCCGCTGTATTTTCTACATGCTGAAACATGAAAAGGTCTTTGATGAAAACAAGTTTTTAAAGAGTTAGTCACGTAATGAGATGAGCTGGAAATCTAACTGGACTATAGTGCTGAGTGTTAACAAACAAGACAAAACCACTTAAGAACGCCAATTGGTATGTTCTGTTTCTACGCCAAATAGCCTGAGCCATTGCGCTTGATTAGCCACCTCATTATCGTGCATTAATGTAATAATTTAAGATGCTTACACCTTAGCTAAGCCTGGTACTAACTGGATGTGTTATTTAGTTAACATAAGCCCTTCGCCTTGAATAGTGCTAGTCTAAGGTTAACCGATGAATGTCTAGTGCCCCTATCACAATCAACGGAATGAATCGTCGATAGGCAGTGATGAGATCACAGTAAGAGAGCCTCTATATATGTTTGCTGTAAGTAACTTTAACAGCCACCATGACAGACGAAGTAAACAGATTAATGAATTACTAAAGAATTTGACCGCTGACGCGGCTAAATAAAACACTAATGCCTATTGACAGAAGATCGGCTCATATGTGTTATATTTGCTTATACTTCTGAAACAAAATAAGCTTTAATTTCAGCCTCAGTCATTTCCTGAGTTTGATTAGAGAAACAGTAATACTCAGGGCGCTGGTCACTAAAATACTGCATAGTCATGACCAAGTCATCAACCTTTGAAAACAGACCAACAGGCATATTATAACTACCACTTTTATTCAATCTATAGAATAAATGAGTACCACAATTAGAACAAAAGCCTCTCGAAGCCCAGGGTGATGACTTATATTCTTTAACATTTTCAGCACCTTTAATTTCCACTTCTGTTCCACACTGAACAGCAAAGAAAGGACCACCACCCCAAGTTCTACACGTATCACAATGGCACACTGTGAATTTAGGATTTACGTTGGAAACGTCTATTTTTACGCTGCCACATAGGCAACTTGCTTCGTTTTTAATTAACTCTGACATCAGGATTACTCTAAATATTGGTGCAAATATAACGCCAACCTAAGCCGCGGAAAATGCTGGCGCAGGTTTTTGTTGTTTGCGAAAATTCGACAGCTTTAGCTGTCTGGTTGAGTTTCTTGTTAGCTTTTCTTACAAATTGATATAGACCGTTTGGTTTCGTATTTCTATGCTTGGACTCATTAGATCCGCAACCCAAAATGTACGAGATTTACCATTGAGGTCCCAAATCCAAGCGTCCTTCCCCCAGTCTGGCATATCAATATCATGGCATTTAATATTGCCATCAATCGTAATCGTAGGTCGGAAATCTTTACATAAATGCATATTGTTGCCAAATCCCCACCAATGTTCTGGTAATGGAATTCCTTCTTCATTACTGGGTAGTACGTAAACGAAAAGCTCGCCTGCATTGGTCTTTAATAAAAGAACTTTTTGAGCCCATAAATTTTCGCGTCCAAATACATCAAAACGATATTCGCCATTATTCAATGTAGATATATCATGTTCAGACCTCACTGATCTAGCCTTTTCTGAAGGAGTAAGCGATTGAATAAATGCTAATGATATCAGTACGATTCCTACGCATAGCATGAGTAATACCGAATGTTTCAAAAACTTTCTGCGCATGTCTAAGTCCATTGAAAAGCTAACGAGGCTGTAGAATTAACCATTCTCAGCCTGAATTTTATACATAGGCACACAATAGTAGATATTATTAT